>DASZUH010000505.1:0-2046 GCA_035547715.1 Solirubrobacterales bacterium | reverse complement strand
TGATGTGGATCCCGTCGAGCTCGCCGAAGATGAAACGGCGCATGTTCGGGTTCCAGCGGCGCGTCTGGTGGCCGAAGTGGACTCCGGCCTCGAGCAGTTCCTGCAGGCCTGCCTCGGGCATGTGTTCTCCTTGATTCGGTTGCGTGGCGTCCCGCCGCGCTCGCCGGGACCCGGGATTTGGCTCTCGGGCAGGATCCGGTCCGCTTCTGGACGGGGGTAGAAGTGACTTGGGTCACGAGCGATTGTAGGGGCCGCCGCCGCTTGGCGCGCGCCGCCCCGGTCACTGGCCTTTTGCCGCCTCCAGGGCGGCCGCGAGGTCGGCCGGGAGCGGCGAGCGGAAGTCCAGCGGCGCGCCCGTCCGCGGATGGGTGAAGGCGAGCCGGTGGGCGTGGAGGAACTGGCGATCGAGGCCGTGGCGGGGGGCGCCGCCGTAGGTGACGTCGCCGACCAGCGGGTGGCCGATGGCGGCGAAATGGGCGCGGATCTGGTGCGTGCGGCCGGTCTCCAGGCGGGCCTCGACGTAGCTCTCGCGCGGCAGCAGCTCGAGCACCTCGAAATGGGTGCGGGCCGCGCGCGAGGCCGCCCCCGCGACCGCCATCCGCGTGCGGCGCCTGCTCGCCCGGCCGATCGGCGCGTCGATCGTCCCGGTACGGGAGGCGAGCCGCCCCCCGGCGAGGGCGAGGTAGCGGCGCTCGACCCGGCGCTCGCGCACGGCCTCCTGGAGCGCCGCCAGCGTCTCGGGGTTGCGGGCGACGACCATCAGCCCGCTGGTCTCCTTGTCGAGCCGGTGGACGATCCCCGGCCGCTCCGGGTCGCCGCCGCCGAGCAGGTCGCCGAGCGCGGAGACGACGGTCGGGCCGGTGTGGGACGGCGCCGGGTGGACGACCAGCCCCACCGGCTTGTCGATCACGGCCAGGTCCTCGTCGAGGTGGACGATCCGCAGATCGGGCGCGCGCGGCGCGCCACCCCCATCGGGCTCAGGACTCACGCTCGGCCCGCTCGGCTTCGCGGATGTAGATGAAGAGCAGGATCGCCACCCCGCAGGTGATCGCGCAGTCGGCGAGGTTGAAGGGCGGCCAGTGCGGCAGTTCGATGAAGTCGGTGACGTGGCCGTGCCGCACCCTGTCGATCAAATTTCCCAAGGCGCCGCCCGCCAGGAGCCCGGTCGCCACCCACATCCCCGGCCGCGCCGGGTCGCGTGAGAAGAGCCAGAGGACGACGCCGAGGGCGATCACGGTCACCACCACCAGCCCCACCCCGCCGCCGTTGGCGAGGCCGAAGGCGACGCCTTCGTTGTGCGAGAGCGTCAGCTTGAGGGGGCCGAGCACGTTCACCTGTTCGCCGAGCACGATGTGGTCCTCGACGATGCCCTTGACGATCTGGTCGACGACCAGGACGAAGACGCAAAGTGCTGCAGCCAGGCCGCAGGCCCGGGCGACGCGGGCGCTCACGAAAGGATCTTGAGGACGATCCCCTCGATGAACCCGAGCGCGATCAGCGCGATGATCGGACTGGGGTCGAAGGCGAGGTTGCCGCCGCCGATCGGCCGGATGAAGCTGCGGAAGACGTTCAGGTAGGGGTCGGTCGTTTCGGTGATGAAGTCGAGGACCGTGCGCAGCCAGGGGTGGTAGGGCATCCGCGGCACGAACGAGAGCAGGATGTTCAACAGGATCAGGATCGTGTAGACGGCGAAGAGCGCGACGACGTAGTGGGAGACGTCGTCCTTCGTGAGCGCGAGGGGGATCACGCGCGCATCCTCCGCAGCGAGCCGTCGACGGCGGCGGCGAAGGCCTCGCGGGCGCCGTGGCGGTCGAGCTCTTCGAGGCCCGCCTCGGTGCTGCCGCCGGGCGAGGCGACGGCGCGACGGACGTCGGCCGGGTGGTGGCGGCGGAGCAGCTCGGCGGTGCCGGCGGTGGTCTCGACGATCAGCTCGCGCGCCAGCTCCGGGTCGAGGCCGTCCTTGGCGCCGGCGTCGGCGATCGCTTCCACCGCCAGCGCCAGGTAGGCGGGCGCGCAGCCCATCACCGCGGTGGCGCCGTCGAAGTC
>DASZUH010000504.1:0-7432 GCA_035547715.1 Solirubrobacterales bacterium | reverse complement strand
GCCCCCGGCCCAGGGACCTCTCGATCCGCCCCCGGGCGGCCTCGAAGGCCGTCCGGTCGATGTCCCGGACGACGACCGGGAGCCCGGCGCGGGCCGCCGTCTCGGCGATCCCGGAGCCCATCAGGCCGCCCCCGAGGACGGCGACATCCCCGATGCTCACGCTTCCTCCTCCATCGTTGGTCGTCCTGGGACGGCGCGAACCTATCAATTGACTGAACTGAATTCGTTTTGTTACTCTGCCGCCATGGCCGAGGAGACGAAGACGGCGGGCGCTGCGGCCCACGCCGGCGACCCGCTGCCCGCGTCCGTCGAGAGCCTTCTGGCGGCCTTCGCCGCCGGCGACCCCGCCGCCGCTGCCGCGTGCTTCAGCGCCGACGCGATCTGGGCCCCGCCCGCGGACGAAGACCACGAGACCGCCGAGCGCGCCGTCCACGAAGGCGACGCGATCGAAGCCGCGCTCGCCGCCGACCCCCACATGGGCCGCGCGCACGACGTCCGCGTCTGCCTGCTCGAGGGCGACGACTGCCTGCTCGAGGGCGACGTCCTCGACGCCGACGGCAATCCGTCACGCGGCTACGGGATGAGCGTCCAGCTCGCCGGCGACGGCAAGATCTCGCGCGTCCTCCTGTTCCGCATCGAACCGGTCGTCGACAACGCCGGCACCGACCGCGAGAACCACTCCGGCGTCGAGATCCAGACCCAGATCGACGAGTATTTCGAGGAGCTCAACGCGGCCCGGTTCGAGAACGCCACCACCTACTTCTCGGCCGACGGCATGTACCTGCATCCGCCCTACGCGCCGAACACCCCGCGCGTCGCCTACGCGGGCACCGACGAGCTGCTCGCCGGCTTCGAAAAACGCGGCGCCCAGACCTGGGCGCACTTCACCGACGTCTCGATCCAGCGCGGCGCCTACATGATGTTCGAGGGCCACGTGCTGGTCGACGGCACGCCCGCGGGCCCGACCGGCTCCTTCGTCTCCAGCGCCACCGTCGACGAGGACGGCAAGGTCCTCCGTTACCTCGCCTTCTACACCGCGCCGATGGTCCCCCGCCGTTAGGCGAGGGAGCGTCGGCGCCGGCGGCTCGTGCCTATCCGACGTCCGGGTAGGTGACGCTGCCGCCCGCGGCGAGCAGCAGCGGAATCGAGTCGAGGTGCTCGTGAAACTCGACCACCTTGCCGTCGCGCACGCGGAACATCCCGATGTAGGAGTTGAGGTATTTCTCGCCGGTCGCCTTGATCGTCATGTCGCTGGTGAATTCGGTGAAGACGCGCCCCGGGTCCTGCTCGATCGTCCCGATCGTCAGGTTGTCGAGGTTCTCCGAGCCGTCGACCTGCTGCGACCACTCTTCGGCGAACTCGAGGAACGTGTCGCGTCCCTGGATCTCGCCCGGGAAGACCTGCGGTCGGAACGGGATCCGAAACTGGAATTCGTCGGGATGGATCAGCTCGCGTAGTTTGTCGAAGTCCCAGGCGTTGGTCGCGTCGATGTATGCGCGGACCACCTGCATGTTGCGCTCGGCTTCGCTCATCTCTCTCCTCTTTCGTGGCTCTTTCTGGGGTTCAGTCGATCGCCCAGCCGACCAGCCGGTCCCAGAGGACCTCCCGGGTCGAGGCGAAGGTGTGGCAGTGGGCGGCGTCGGCCAAGACGAGCAGGGTGATGTCGTCGGAGGCCCGGTAGAAGGCGACGTCGTCGCGCGGTTCCTCGGGGATGTCGTGGTCGCCGAAAGCAAGGAACACCGGCGACTCGACCCGGGCCGCGAACTCGGCGCTGTAGCCGACCGTCAACCCATCGACGTAGGCCTGGCGCGGCCAGGCGGCGGCGGTCGCGTCGTCGGCGGCCTTGACCGCGGCCGGCGTGTCCTCGAAATAGAGCCAGGAGTGGTTCTCCTTGCGATAGCCGATCGCGTAGCCGGCCTCGAAGTCTTCGAGGAACGTCGGGGCCTGTTGCAGGGCCGCTGCGCGCGCCTCGGCACCCTCGCCGACCCCGCCGGTGACCGAGCCTTTCGCGCCGTGCGTCATCCCGAGCACACCGATCCGGTCGTAGGTCCGGTGCTCCGCCTGGGCGACCACGGTGAGCGCGCCGCCCAGCGAGTGGCCGACGCCGACGATCGGCGTCCCGTCGCCGAAACGCGCCCGCACCGCGGCGACGAAACGATCGGCCGCGGCGGCCATCGTCACGAAGTTGACCTCGTCGACCGCCGCCGGCTTCGAGCTTCGACCCACCCCGAGGTGGTCGGCGGCGACCACGGCGAAGCCCCGCGCCGCCGCCCAGGAGGCGAAGTCATATCCCGGCAGCGCGTCCCAGGTCCAGTAGCGCCGATCGTAGGAGCCGCCCGGCCAGACGACGAGGACGGCGCGCGGCTCGCCCTCCGGCTCGTAGATCGCCGCCGAGATCCAGTTGCGCTCGTCGCCGAACGGCAGCGCCGTGGCGACGTCGACCTCGAACTCGGACACCGTCGGGGCGATCGTGCTCATCTCGTTCCTCCGCTCACAGGTAGCGCCGCGCGACGTCGGCGAGTTGGCCTTCGAATCCCTCCGGGGTCCAGGCGCCCCAGTCGTCGGACCCCATGCTGTCCCCCATCCCCGAGATCACGACGACCCGGTCCGCGCCCGCCTCGGCGTAGGCCTCGAGGAACGCCTGGGAGGCGGCGCGCTCGCCGCCGGCGTCGTATTCGAAGAGGGTGATCTCGATCTCGGCGGCATCCCGGCCGACCTTCGCGCACTCGACCTCGAGCGCCGCCAACGCCTCCTTCAGCTGCTCCGGCGAGACCAGCATCGGCAGCCAGGCGTCGGCCCAGGCGGCGACCCGCGCGGGCGCCTTCTCACCCCAGGTCCCGAGGTGGACCTTCGGCCCGCCCTCCTGCGCCGGCCGCGGGTTCAGCCTCAGCCGGGGGAAGCTCGCCCAGCGTCCTTCGTAGGCACGCTCCGGCGTCGCCCACAGCGCCCGCATCGCCTCGACGTGGTCGCGCGTCTGCGCCAGCCGGTTCGGGTAGTCGGCACCGAGCACCTCCAGCTCCGCCTCCAGCCACCCGGCGCCGACGCCGAAGAGCAGCCGCCCGCCGGAGAAGAAGTCGAGGGTCGACGCCTGCAGCGCGGTCAACACCGGGGGCCGTGCGGGAGCGATCGCGATCCCCGTCCCCAGCTTCAGGGTCGAGGTCCGCGCCGCCGCCATCGACAGGGCGACGAAGGGATCGGCGACGTGCGCGTAGGCCTCCGGGATCTCGCCGCCGACCTGGTGCATCTCGGCGTCGGTCTCGTAGGGGATCGCCGGATGGTCGCCGACCCAGAGCGACTCGAAGCCGGCCGCCTCGACCGCCTCCCCGAGTCGCCCCGGATCAACCGTGTAGTTGTTGACGTTGACCAGCAGCCCGACCTTCACGCGATCTTTCTCCTCCGCCGCCACACGGGGCGGCCGCAGCCTCTCCGACGGCCCTTCCCGAGGCCGCCTCAAACTGAAGTGAAGTAAGCTTAGTTCATATTCCAGGCGAGGTGAGGAGGGATTCGATGAGCGAGGGATCTGTCGACCTGCTGGTGCTGGGGGGAGGCATGGCCGGGCTCGCCGCCGCGGCGCGGACGGTGCAGGTCGGCGGCACCGCGGTGCTGGTCGAGAGGGCCGCGGCCGTCGGCGGCTCGGCAACCTACGCCGAGTTCGTCTGGACCGCCCCCGACCTCGAGACTTTCCGCGAACGCAATCCCGGCGGTGACCCCGGGCTGGCCGCCGCCTTCATCGCCGACTTCGAGCCCGCCGTGCAGTGGATGCGCGACCTCGGCGTCGAGGTCCGAGACCCGGTGTCCCTGCTCAACTTCGGCATCGGCTACCAGTCCGACCTCGCCAACCTCTTCCTGATCGAGCGGCGGATGATCGAAGGCGGCGACGGCTCCGAGGTGCTCCTCGGAGCCGAGCCCGAGCGCCTGCTGATCGCCGCCGACGGCACCGTCGAGGGGGCCGAGGTGACGCTCGCCTCGGGCGAGCGTCGTGAGATCCGCGCCGCCGCGACCCTGCTCGCCACCGGCGGCTACGGCGGCGACCCCGAGCTGCGCCGCCGGCACCTCGGCCCGAACGCCGAGAACATGCCGCTGCGCGCCAATCCGCACAGTCGCGGGACCGGCCTGCGCCTGGCCGAGGCGGCGGGCGCCCAGTTCGGCCTCGAGAACGCCGCCTTCTACGGCCACCTGTGGGCGACCGGGGTGCCGGTCAAGGACCCCTTCATGTTCGCCCCGAGCACCTTCTACCACTCCGAGCACGGGCTGCTGCTGAACCTCGCCGGCGAACGCTTCCTCGACGAGACCGTCGGCGACCAGCTGAACGCGATCGCCGCCGCCGACCAGCCGGGCGCCCGCTGCCTGCTGATCTACGACGAGTACGTCCACCGCGAGTGGATGATGCGCCCCTACGTCGAGGGGATCGAGCCGGTCGACAAATTCGAGGCCGCCTACAAAGCCGGCGCTCGCTGCGCCATCGCCGAGGGCGTCGAGGAATTCAGGGAACTGCCGGCGGAGTGGGGCTATGACGCCGAGGGCGTCCACCGCGCGCTGGTCGAGTACAACCGCGCCGCCGCCGGCGGCGAGACGCTCGACCCGCCGCGCACGGTCGACGCCCGGCCGCTCGACGAGCCGCCCTACTACGTGATCGACGTCGAGCCGGCGATCACCTTCACCTTCGGCGGCGCCCGCATCGACACCGAGGCGCGCATCCTCGACCAGGCCGGTGAGCCGATCCCGGGCCTGCTCGCGGCGGGCGCCGACGCCGGCGGGCTCTACCACCGGGCCTACGCGGGCGGGCTCTCCCCCGCGCTGGTGTTCGGCCTGCGCGCCGCCGAGACCGCGCGTAGGCGCGCCCGGGCGACCGCCTGAGCGCGGGCCATGGCGAAGCCGCTGCCACTGCCGCCGCCCCCGCCGGGTGTCCCGACGGTCGTCCGCGAGGAGACGGTCGGGATGATCGACTGCGATCCCTTCCAGATCCACTTCGCCGCCTACTTCCGCTGGGTCGACCTCGGCTACTCGACGCTCACCGAGAAGCTCGGCCGTCCCGCCCTGCGGCTGCTCGAGGAAGGCTTCGCCGCGCCCTGCGTCGAGTGCCACATCAACTACTTCGTGCCGCTCGGCTACGGCGACCGGTTCACCGCGACCAGCTGGATCGGTGAGACCGGCACCACCAGCTACCTCGTCTTTCATCGCTTCGAGCGCGACGGCGAGCTGATGGCGCAGGCCCACACCAAGCACGTGTGGACGCGGTACGGGCCGCCTCAGGAGGCGCTTCCGTTGCCCGATTGGGTGCTGGCCGCAAGCTCCGCCTCGAGTTCGGCGACGACCGCAACGTAGGCATCGATCTCGCCGGGCCCGTGGCGACCGAGATCGTCCAGTTCTGCGGCCGCGCCGGGGTCGTGCAGAGGCAGCGGTTGAGGCCGTAGAGCCCAGAGCGAGGCCGGCGTCGTCGCCTCGAACCGCGCCGGCTCGCGCGCCGTCAGCTCCTCGATGCGGGCGCCGGCGAGGCTCGGCTCAGGCGATGCGGACAATCGTCTTGCCGATCGTGCCGCCGGCCAGCATGCTGACCAGCGCCCGCGGCGCCGACTCGAGCCCGTCGCTCACGGTTTCCCGGTAGACGAGGTCGCCGGCGGCGAGCCAGGCGCCGACCCGCTCCTGCATCTCACCGAGGCGGGCGGAGTAGTTGCTGCCGCGGTAGCCGCGCAGGGTCAGTTCGTTGGCGGTCGCCTGGAAGAGGTTGGCGGGGCCGCGCGGCGGCCCGGCGACCTCGTACCGGGAGATCGCCCCGCAGAGGGCGACCCGGCCGCCGCCGCGCAAGGCGCCCAGCGCCGCTTCGAGATGCTCGCCGCCGACGCTGTCGAAGTAGACGTCGATCCCCTCCGGGGCCACCGTCGCCAGGCCCTCGGCGACCGGCCCCTTTTTGTAGTCGAAGGCGGCGTCGAGACCGAGCTCGTCGAGCAGGAAGGCAACCTTCGCGGCCGAGCCGGCGCTGCCGATCACCCGGTTGCCGTTCAGCTTCGCGAACTGGGCGACGAGGCTGCCCACCGCGCCCGCCGCCGCCGAGACCCAGACGACGTCGCCCTCCTTCAGCTCGGTGACCTCGAAGAGGCCCATGTAGGCGGTCAGGCCCATGCCGCCGAGCGGCCCAAGGTAGGCCTGCGCGGGCACCGTCCCGACGTCGAGGACGCGCAGCGTCGCCAGCCCGTTCAGCGCCGGGGCGCCCGCCTCGACCACCGAGAGCTCGCGCCAGCCGGCCGCGTGCCAGACCGTGTCGCCCGGGGCGAAGCCCGCGGCCCGCGACTCGATCACCTCGCCGACGGTGATGATCCCGTCCATCGCCTGGTTCAGCGGGAACGGCGGGAAGTAGCCGGGCGGCGCGTCCTCGGCCAACCGCAGTCGCAGACCCGGATCGACCGAGGTCCAACGGTTGCGGACCAGCACCTGGCCGGGGCCGACCGTGGGCACCTCGACCTCGACGACGCGGAAGTCGTCGGCGCTCACGCCCGCCTTCGGATAGGCGACGAGGTGGACCTCGTGGCCGCGCATCAGCGCCTCCGCCCTGCCGGATCCGGCGCTCTCCTCACCATCGCGGTTATCCTAAACTGAATTCAGTACACCTGCTAGACCGAGGGGAACGGGGGAGCCGTGGACGTCAACGCTGCGCAGGAGGCCAAGCAGGTCGTCGCCGACATCTGCGTCGGGATCGACCGCCTCGATTTCGACCTGATCCGGGGCCGCGTCCACGACGACGCCGACATCGACCTCGGCCTCTTCTTCAAGGGGACCGGCAAGGAGTTCGTCGACTGGGAGGAGGGCGCCGACGGGCCCCGGACCCTGGAGCGGACGATGCACGACGTCGGCACCCAGACCGTCGCCGTCGAGGGCGACGTCGCCCACGTCACCAGCTACGTCGTCGCTTACCACTCCGGCCCGGCCGACCACCCCTGGTGCAAAGGCTTCGTCGTCTTCTGGTTCCACTGGCGCGACCGGATCGAGCGCCGCGACGGGCACTGGGCGCTCGCCTCGCGGCGGATCGCCTTCGAGTGGGGCCGCAACGAGACGACCGGCGAGGACTTCCCGCTGCCGGAGGCGATGTTCGCGAGCCGCGACCGCGGCGACATCCACTACCTGGTCTAGACGACCGACTCGACGGCGGGCGGCGGCGCCCTCGGGACGGCGGGAAGCCGGCGCCCGGAGGTGCGGCCGTCCGAGGTGCGGTGCGGGCGTCGCCGGCCGGCGCCCGGAGGTCCCGGCGGCCGTCCGAGGTGGTCCCGGGCGTCTCGTGGCGGCCCGGGCAGGCTGTGGCCGCCACGAGACGCCCGGGACGTGAGGGGTCCGTCGGGAAGGGGTCACAGCGACGGGAGGAACTCCGGACTTCCGTGACGGTTCGAGGCCCGCGCCGTGTCGACGGGCCGAAAAGCGCTGATATGGAGCGCTTTTCGGC
>DASZUH010000503.1:0-3922 GCA_035547715.1 Solirubrobacterales bacterium | reverse complement strand
CTCGATCGCCCGCATGGTCGACGCCTGCACCTCGGCCGGGATCCTGCCCTTCTACGGCCCCTTCGGCGACATCAAGGACACGGCCGGCTGCGAGGCCCAGTTCCGCGCCGCCTTCCTGATGGGCTGCGTCGGCGCCTGGTCCCTCCACCCCGTCCAGATCGGCATCGCCAAGAAGGTGTTCAGCCCGCCGCCGGACGAGGTTGCCTTCGCCAAGAAGGTCCTCGAGGCGATCCCCGACGGCCGCGGCGTCCACATGATCGACGGCAAGATGCAGGACGACGCGACCTGGAAGCAGTGCAAGGTGATGGTCGAGCTGGCCGAAATGCTGGCGGCCAAGGATCCGGAGCTGAAGGAGGCGTACGGGGTGTAGGAGTGCGCCTGGGGCGGGGCGGCCGTCCGAGTGGCGCCCGGCGTTCTCGGTGGCGGCCCTGGCAGGTTGGGGCCGCCACCGAGAAGGCCGGGTGTGTGGGGAGTGAGGAGGCTTCGTGACGGGTGCCGGGCGAGGCGCGTGTTCCTCCACGAAGTGCGCGCCTCCCGTGACGAAGACTCCGGGAACGTCCCGGATCCTCATCGGCCGAGATCACGATGCATGTTTTGACCCTGCCATAGCAAGGTCAAAACATGCATCGCGGCCCCACCTGATGTGGAACCGTGACGGAAGCGTGGAGATCGTGGCGAACCCTTCACCTTCCTTGCGGAACCCTCACGTCCCGGGCGTCTCGTGGCAAGCGGGCAACCTGCCAGGGCCGCCACGAGATGCCCGGGACGCACCTCGGACGGCCACCCCGCCCGAGCCCCTCCTCAGCTCGGTCCGAACGCCGCCACAGCTTCGGCGGTGCGCTCGATCTCGGCCTCGCTGATCGTCGGGAAGATCGGCAGCGAGAGGATCTCGCCCGCCAGCCGCTCGGCCACCGGCAGGCTGCCGGGGCCCTGGCCGAGGTCGGCGTAGGCAGGCTGCAGGTGGATCGGGGTCGGGTAGTGGATCGCCGCGGCGACGCCTTCGGCGTCGAGGTGGGCGCGCAGGGCGTCGCGGTCGGAGCTGCGGACGACGTAGAGGTGGAAGACGTGGTCGCGTCCCTCGCCGGCCGCGGCCGGGGTGATGACGGAGGTCCCGGCGAGCGCCTCGGTCAGCGCCGCGGCGGCTTCGCGCCGCCCCTGGTTGGCCTCGTCGAGGCGGTCGAGCTTGACGCTCAGGAGCGCCGCCTGCAGGGCGTCGAGGCGGTCGGTGCGGGCCGGCATCTGGTGGTGGTGCCGACTGCCCTCGCCGTGCGAGCGCAGCAGCGCCACCTGCGCGGCGATCTCCTCGTCGTCGGTGACGAGGGCGCCGCCGTCGCCCCAGGCACCGAGGTTCTTGGTCGGGTAGAAGCTGAAGCAACCGACGTCGCCGATCGCGCCGGCGCGGCGGCCCTCGTAGGTCGAGCCGTGGGCCTGGCAGGCGTCCTCGACCAGGTAGATGCCCCGGTCGCGGCAGAGTTCGGCCAGCGGCCCCATCTCGACCGTGCGGCCGAAGAGGTGGACCGGGATCACGCAGCGGGTCGCCGGGGTGAGCGCCGCCTCGACGATCTCCGCGGTCAGCAGCGAGGTGTCCTCGTCGACGTCGGCGAGGACCGGGGTCGCGCCGACGGCGCTGACCGCCTCGGCGGTGGCGATGAAGCTGTTGGTCGGCACGATCACGTCGTCGCCGGGGCCGATCCCGAGCGCCCGCAGGGCGAGCTCGAGCGCCGCGGTCCCGGAGGAGACGCCGACGGCGAAGTCGGTGCCGCACCAGGCGGCGAACCTGCGCTCGAACTCCGCCACCGGCTCACCCAGCGTGAAGGCCGAGCGCGAGGCGATGTCGGCAACCGTGTCCAGCAGCTCGCCCATCAACTCCGGGTCGCCGTTGTCGAGGCGGACGAAGGGGACCCGCAGGGACGCCTCCGTGGTGGTCGCGGCGGCGGCGTTCATACGCTCATCTCCTCCAGGTCGGGATCAGGGTGGTTGGGCGGGAAATTGGGGACGGGGAGCAGGTCCATGTAGGCGGCGCCCGCCTCCTTGCGCGAGTGGACGCCCAATTTGGTGAAGATCGAGGCCATGTGGCTTTTGATCGTCGATTCGGCGAGGAAGAGTGCCTCGGCGATCTCGGCGTTGGTGTGGCCTTCGCAGACCAGGTTGAGGACCTGGCGCTCGCGGTGGGAGAGGTTCGGCCGCTCGACCCCGGCGCGGAGCCTGCGCGGCACCACCGACTGGCCGCTTTCGACCGCGCGGACGCTGGTCGCCAGGGCGACGTCGATCTCGGGCTCGAAGACGAGCGCGTCGGCGCCGGCGTCGAGCGTGCGGCGGACCGCGGTCGCGGTCGAGCGCGGCGAGACGACGACGATCGCGGGCGTGGCGTGGCGCTTGCGCAGCCGGCGCAGGGCGGTCACGTCGGCGGGCACGTCGACGTCGCAGAAGAAGATCACCACCGAGCGGGCGTCGAGCTCGTACTCGGCGAGCGCCTCCTGGCGGGCGACCGCCTCGGCCTCGCAGTCGGCCTCCGCCATCACGGCGACCAGGTCATGGCGCAACGGATCGGATGCGGCGACGACCACGACCGTCGACGCGCCCCGCGCCTCGATCGGGGGCACGGCCTTCCGCTTGCTCACCAGCGACATACCCGAATAACGGCGCGTAGGTCCGATCGCTTTCGCGGGCGATCAGGGGAATTGCCCGCAAGCGTGGCGAACGCGGGCGCCCGCGCGCAAGCCCCTCCCCCGCGCGCCCGTTGCTCCATATATGAGCGATGCCCCCGCCAACGAGGCGCCCTTCCGGATGATCCGCAACGTCGAGTTCGGCGCCGACGTGAGCGTCTACTCGTTCACCAACCTCTACGGCTGCAGCGTCGGCGACGGCTCGCGGATCGGCACCTTCGTCGAGATCCAGGCGGGCGCCACGATCGGCGCCAACTGCAAGGTCTCCAGCCACACCTTCGTCTGCGAGGGCGTGACGATCGGCGACGGCGTCTTCGTCGGCCACGGCGTCACCTTCGTCAACGACAAGCGACCGCGGGCGACCGCCGCCGACGGCGCCCTGCAGACCGCCGACGACTGGGAGCTGCTGGAAACGGTGGTCGAGCCGGGCGCCTCGATCGGCTCCGGCGCAACGATCCTCGGCGGCGTGCGGATCGGTCGCGACGCCCTGGTCGGCGCCGGCGCCGTCGTCACCCGCGACGTCGAGCCGGGCGCGACCGTGGTCGGCAATCCGGCACGGGAGTTGTAGGAGGGGGCGCCGGGGCGGGGCGGGGCGGGGAAGGGATGGGGCGCCGCAAGCTGGCGCCCGGGGGTGGCGGCCGTCCGAGTTGCGCCCGGCCGTCCCGTCCACGACCCTGGCAGGTTGTGGCCGGGGCCGGGACGGCCGGGTCCGTGGGGAGAGGTGCAAGGGTTCGTGACGTGTGCCGAGGGACGTGCGGGTCGTGCGCCGGGGGACGTGCGCGTCACGTAGGGAAGTGGCGCATGTCCGGTCACGAAGGCGCGTGTCCCGTCACGAAGGCCCATGGAACGTCACGGTCCCGCCCGTCTTCCTGGGACCAGGCCATCAACCTGTCGCCTTTAGTCGCCCTCTGGGCGACTAAAGGCGACAGGTTGCGTCCCGACCCCGGCGGAGGTAACCGGATCCATGAGGACCCGTGACGAACCGGGCAGAAGGGTGACGGAAGCCCGGAGTTCCTCCCGTCCCTGTGACGCCTTGCCGGAAGCCCGCCCGTCGGCGACCCTCCGGTCGTCGCTTGTTCGCGTATGCCGAACAAACGACGACCGGAGGGGCCTCGGACCCCGACCGTCGGCCCGAAAAGGCCCGGAGGTGCGGTTGTCGTCACGAAGACGAATGGAACGTCACGGTTCGTCCCGTCCTCCTCCGCGATCCGACCGCGCGGTCGACCTAACCCACCTATAACGCCGGTTAGGTCGAC
>DASZUH010000502.1:0-14778 GCA_035547715.1 Solirubrobacterales bacterium | reverse complement strand
CTCGACGCCCGGGACGCACCTCGGACGGCCGCCGCGCCCTGGGCCGCCGCCCCACGCACCTCGGACGGCCACCCCGCGGCCGCCCCGCCCAGGCCCGCCCCCCCGCCGTCAGAGCCCCGGCCGGCGCTCGCCGAAGCCGGTCGTCGCCTCGATGCCGGCGGCGACGTTCAGCAGCGCCAGGTCGCCGCGGTGGGGGCCGACCAGTTGCAGGCCGACCGGCATGCCGTCGCTGGAGAAGCCGCCGGGGACCGAGAGGGCGGGGTGGGCGGTGACCGTGACGCGGCAGGCGAGCCGCTGCCAGAGGAAGTAGCGGTCGAGGTGCACGCCGTCGATCTCGGTCGGGAAGGCGGTCGCGGCCGGGACCGAGACGAGCGGCATCGTCGGCAGCGCGAGGACGTCGTAGTCGGCGAGCAGCGCGGCGGTGCCGCGGAAGATCTCGGTCCGCAGGGTGAGGCCGCGGACGATCTCGTCGGGGGTCATCGCGCGCCCTTGGTCGACGTTGCGGGCGAGGTCGCGACGCACCTCGGAGCGGTGCTCGTCGACCAGCTCCCCGGCCGCTTCGACGAAGCCGAGCATCTCGACGATCTCCCAGCACTCGTCGGCGCGCTCGAAGAAGGTCGGTTCGATCTCGTCGACCTCGGCGCCCGCGTCGGCGAGCAGCGCGATCGTCTCGCCGAGGACCCGCCGCACCTCGGGGTCGACCGGCAGGCCGCCGCCGGTCGGGCTCCAGGCGATCCGCCGGCCCTTCACGTCGACCGGCCGCACGGCGGCGAACTGCGCCGGGTCGTCGTCGAGCGAGAGCGGCGCCCGCGGGTCGGGCCCGGCGAGCGCCGAGAGGAGCAGGCCCGCGTCGGCCGCGTCGCGGGCGATCGGGCCGAGCACACCGTGCGGGCTCCAGCCGTCGCCGACCCGCCCGGACGGGATCCGCCCCGGCGAGCAGCGCAGCCCGACCAGGTTGTTGATCCCCGCCGGATAGCGGATCGAGCCGCCACTGTCGGAGCCGTCGGCGAAGGGCAGCATCCCGGCTGCCACCGCCGCGCCCGCGCCACCGCTCGACCCACCCGCGTTCTTGCGCGTGTTCCAGGGCGTCACGGTCGGGCCGAAGATGCCGTTGTAGGTGAGCGTGCCGAGGCCGTGCTCGGGCGTGTTCGTCTTGCCGACGAAGATCGCGCCGCCGGCCCGCAGGCGCTCGGCCAGCAGGCTGTCCTTGGTCGCGGGCGGCGCCTCGGCGTAGGCGACCGAGCCGTGCGTGGTGCGCAACCCGGCGACGTCCATCAGGTCCTTGACCGCGATCGGCAGGCCGTGGATCGGCCCCAGCGCGGCGCCCGCGGCGACCGCCTCGTCGGCCTTCGCCGCCGCGGCCAGGGCCTCGGCGCGCGGCACCTTGGTCGTGATCGCGTTGAGCTTGCCGTCGACCTCGTCGATGCGGTCGAGGAAGGCGGTGACGACCTCGACCGAGGAGAGGCGGCGCTCGCGGATCGCGGCGGCGAGCTCGCGGGCGGGGGTGAAGCAGATGTCATTCACTGCGCGGTTCCTTTCTTAGGTATGGACGAAGAAACGAACCGCGCAGGCGCCATCACTCGGCCTCCAGCGCGAACGCGGCGACCCGTTCGCCGATCACGACCGCGGGCATCGCGGTCGTCGCCCGCGGGATCACCGGCATCAGCGCGCAGTCGGCGACCATGCAGCCCTCGACCCCGCGCACCGCGCCGGTGTGGTCGGCGACCGCGGTCGGGTCGGAGTCCGGCCCCATCTTCGCCGTGCCGACCGGGTGCCAGTAGCTGTCGACGTGGGAGAGCAGGTAGCAGGCGATCTCCTCGTCGGTCTCGCAGCCGACCGGCCCCGGCGCCTTCTCGGCGCCGAGGACGTCGCGCAGGCCCGGGCTCGCGGCCAGCTCGCGCATCATCCGCACGGCCTCGGTCAGCACCTTGAGGTCGTGGCCCTCGGGGTCGGTGTAGAAGCGGTGGTCGATCAGCGGCAGCGCCTCGGGGTCGGTCCCGCCCAGCTTCACGGCGCCGCGCGAGCGCGGCAGCAGGCACCCGGCGCCGGCGTGCCAGCTGCGGCCGTCGAAGAGGTGGGTCGGGCTGTAGGGCAGCATGTGGACGTCGAAGACGTCGGGGTCGAAGCTCGACGCCATCTTCGCCATCACCTGCTCGTCGGGCGCCCAGCCGGCGGCCGCCGCGGCCGCCATCGCCCTCTCCATCTCGGCCGACCCCTCCCAGCTCATCAGCACGAAGGGCTGGTCGTGGAGGTTGGCGCCGACGCCGGGGGAGTCGACGACGACGTCGATGCCGAGCGCGCGCAGGTCCGCCGCCGGGCCGACGCCGGAGCGCAGCAGCACGGTCGGGGTGAGGAAGGTGCCGCCGCAGAGGATCACCAGCGGCGAGCGGACCTCGGCCGGCGCGTCGTCGCGGATCGCGACGACGCCCGCGACCGCGTCACCCGCGAAGATCAGCCTGTCGACGAGGGCATCGCCGCAGATCGTCAGCCGCTCGTCGCCGCGGATCGGGTCGAGGTACGCGAAGGCGGAGTTGAAGCGCACCCCGTCGACGATGTTCACCGACTCGGGCGCCACCCCGACCGTCTCGTCGAGCCCGTTCAGATCGCCGAGCAGCGGCAGCCCGCCGTCGACGCAGGCCTCGAGCCAGGCCTCCTGCCACGGCGTCAGCTCACCGCGCTCGTAGGTGAAGACCTTCAGTTGCTCGCTCGCGCGCCGGAAGTAGGGGAGCAGCTCGTCGGTCGACCAGCCCGGGCCGGCGTACGCGGCCCAGCCGTCGTAGTCGGCGCGGTGGCCCCAGGTCTGGACGGCACCGTTGTGCGCCGAGCAGCCGCCGAGCACCCGCGAGCGCTCGAACTTGACGACCTGGTCGGGGTACGTGTCGCCGGAGTCGAAGCCCCAGTCGAGCGAGGTGGCGAGGCGGGTCGCGTCGACCATGTCGGCGGGCCAGTCGGGCGAGCCGAGCGGGCCGGGGTCCGGCCCGGCCTCGAGCATCAGCACCTCCTTGCCGCCTTCGACCAGGCGCGCCGCGACCGCGGCCCCGGCGGTGCCGCCGCCGACCACGATCACCTCCGCCTCGGCGGGAAGGGCAGGGCGGGTGGCGTCGTTCATGCGGGGGCTCCTTGGCGGGTGGTGGTGTTCGGGTTTGCGGGGCGGGGACGATTGCGGGTGGCGTCGGCGGCGGGCGGCCTCGCTCACGCGCCCGGCGTCGGGTTGACGATGACGCCGCCGACCGCGGTCTCCAGCGCGGTCATCTCCCGCACCGCGGCGGGGTCGGCGGTGAGCGGGTCGACCGAGAGCGCCACCCAGTCGGCGGCCTGCCCGGGGGCGATCGCGCCGCGCCGGCCCGCGGCGAGGCTGACCGCGGCGGCGCCCGTCGTGTAGATGGCGAGCGCCTGCTCGGCGGAGAGCGCCAGCTCGGGCGCGTGCGGCTCCTCGTCGCCCTCGACCTCGCGGGTGCGCGCCTGCCAGAGGCCGAGGCGCGGATCGATCGGGAAGTAGGGACCGTCCGAGCCGCCGCCGACCGGGACGCCGGCGTCGAGCCAGGCGCCCATCGGGTTGGCGGCGCGCGCCTCGGGGCCGAGCCGCGCCTCCAGGCCGACCCCGTTGCGGTGGTGGATCGCGGGCTGGGCGGCGACGAGGACGCCGAGCTTCGCCGCCAGCTCCATGTTCGCCGGCGAGGGCTCGAGGTAGGCGTGGATCAGGGTGAAGCCGAGGCCCGCGATCGGCGTCTCCCGGTCGACCTTGAGCCAGGCGTCGAGGACGCGGTCGATGCCGCCGCCGCCGACCACGTGGACGCCCATCGACCAGCCCTCGCGCGCGCACCAGGCCGCGATCTTCAGGAACTCCTCGTCGGGGAGGCGCTGCCAACCGCGGCCGTCGGGGTCGTCGGCCTTTTCCGGCCAGGGCTCGCGCCGCAGCGCCGAGCTGTTTTTGCCCTCGCCGTCGAAGTAGACCTTGACCCCGCCGAGGCGCAGGCGCTCGTCGCCGAGCCCGGTGCGGGCGCCGATCCCGTCGAGCTGGGCGATCGCCGCGTCGGCCCCCTTGCCGATGTCGGGATGGGGCATCGGCACCACCCGCATCGTCAGCTCGCCGCGGTTGTGGGAGTGGACGTACCCCGACATCTCGGCCGGGACGACGGCCGGGTCGACGACGCCGACGATGCCGAGCCGGTGGAGCACCGGCTGGATCAGGCGGAGCGCCGCGAGCCGCTCGGCGAGCGTCGGGTCGGCCGCGCCGGTCCAGTGGGAGCCGGGGTCGTCGAGGCACTCCAGCGCCGCGGCGAGCGAGGGCGGCCCGGCCTCGCCGAAGCGCTCCAGCAGCTTCAGCCCGGCCCACTGCATGTGGAGGTGGGAGTCGATCAGCCCGGGCACGATCGACTCGCCGGCGGGCTCGCGGACCGGCGCCCCGGGGAGCGCCGCGGTCGCCTCCTCGCGACTGCCGACGACGACGACGACGCCGGCGGCGACCGCGAAGGCCTCGGCCCGCGGCGCCCCTCCCGGGTCCATCGTGATGACGTTGCCGACGATTACCTGGGGCGCGGTGGGGAGGCTCATGGTGTGGATCCTAACAACGAAAGATTGGATACATGACTAAGATCCGGCCATGACCGACTCCGCCGCCATGCCCGACACCTCCGGCCCCATCTCACCCGCCTGGCTCGTACCGCGCAACACCAAGGTCGGTTCGCGCCACGCGGTCGCCTCCGGCCACTACCTCGCCAGCGCCGCGGCGCACGCGATCCTCGAGGCGGGCGGCAACGCCGTCGACGCGGGCTGCTGCGCCGGGATCGCGCTCGCCGTCCTGCACGCCGACGAGGTCAACTTCGCCGGCGTCGCGCCGATCATGGTCCGCACCGCCGACGGCGAGGCGATGACGATCGACGGGCTCGGGACCTGGCCCGCGGGCATCCCCGCCGATCTCTTCATGCGCGAGTACGGCGGCACGATCCCGATCGGCGTCCTGCGGACCGTCATCCCCGCCGCGCCGGACGCCTGGATCACGGCGCTGCGCGAGTACGGGACGATGACCTTCGGCCAGATCGCCGCGGCGCCGATCCGCCTCGCGGCCGAAGGGTTCGCCGCCTTCCCGCTGCTGGTCGAGGGCATCACCCAGCGCGCCAAGGGCTACGAGCGCTGGCCCGCCAACGCGGCGATCTTCCTGCCCGAGGGGCGCCCGCCGCGGGTCGGCGAGCGCTTCGTCCAGGCCGACCTCGCGCACACGCTGCGGCTGATGGTCGCCGCCGAGGAGCGGGCCGACGGCCACCGCGTCGCCGGCCTCGAGGCGGCGCGCGCCGCCTTCTACGAGGGCGAGATCGCCGAGAAGATCGCCCGCTATCACGAGGAGAACGGCGGCTACCTGACCCGCGAGGACCTGGCCGGCTTCCGCTGCAAGGTCGAGCCGCCGGTGTCGACGCGCTGGCGCGACCTCGAGGTGCTGACCTGCGATGCCTGGTGCCAGGGGCCGCTGTTGCCGGAGGCGCTGCTGATCCTCGAGGCCGCCGGGCTCGACGGCCTCGAGCACAACGGCCCCGACTACATCCACCTCGTGGTCGAGGCGCTGAAGGCGGTCTTCTCCGACCGCGAGCACCACTACGGCGACCCCGATTTCGTCGACGTCCAGCTGGCGCGGCTGCTCTCGCCCGAGCACGCGGCGGCGCGGGCGGCGGCGATCGACATGGAGCGGGCGATGACCGGCCTGCCCGGTCCGCTCTTCGGCGAGGCCCAGCCGCTGCCGCGCGCCTCCGATGCGATGGCGCCCTCGCACATCGGCGAGGGCGGCGCGGCGGCGCTGCCGATCGACGGGCCGGCCGGGGAGCGGGAGCCGAAGGAGGGCGGCACCTCCTACGTCTGCGTCGTCGACCGCTGGGGCAACTCGTTCTCGGCGACGCCCTCGGACGGCGCCTCGACCTCGCCGGTGATCCCCGGCCTCGGCATCGTCCCCAGCCTGCGCGGGCTGCAGTCGCGGCCCGACCCGAAGCACCCCTCCGGGGTGGCGCCGGGCAAGCGCCCGCGGCTGACCCCGAACCCGGCGATCGCGGTCGCCGACGACGGCCGCGCGATCCCCTTCGGCTGCCCCGGCGGCGACATGCAGGTCCAGGCGATGCTGCAGGTCCTCCTGAACCACGTGCACTTCGGCTTCGACCTCCAGCAGTCGGTGAACGCGCCGCGCTTCTCGACCTGGAGCTTCCCCAACTCCTTCGCCCCGTTCGAGTACCTGCCCGACCGGCTGCTGCTCGAGGACCGCTTCCCGGAGTCGACCTACGCCGAGCTCGAGCGCCGCGGCCACGTGGTCAACAGGTGGCCCGCGTTCACCCGCGACGCGGCCTCGGTCGAGGCGATCGTCAACGACCCCAACGACGGCTTCATCCACGCCGCGGCCGACCCGCGCCAGCCCGCGAGCGCGATCGTCTCCTAGGCTCGACGAGACGGTCGCCGCCCTCCGCGCCGCCTCGGCCCCGGTCGAGGTCGACGTCCTCCCGATCCGCGACATCCGCATCGCGATGTTCCGCGACCCCGAGGGCAACGTGGTCGAGCTCCTCGCCCGCTGAGCGGAAAGAGGGCTCAAAACCTCGCGAGAGGGGGTGAAATCGAATGATCTGGCGCCTTGGGCATCCAGGTCATGCCGATCAGGATCTCCCATCTCGACGCCTCCGACGCGGCGCGGACGAAGTTGGGCGCACGGGGGATTTCAGTCGCCGAAGCCAGGCAACTGCTCCGCAACCGTCACAAAGCGGGTCCCAATCCACGGGCGCCGAGAAGTCGGCGCGATCGCCCTCTCCTGATCGGTGAGACCGACGGAGGGAGAGTTCTGACGCTTGTCATCGAATCCACTCTCGATCCCAATTCATGGGCAATTGTCACGGGTTGGACGGCCGGCCCGCGCGAGCGTAAGGTGCTTGATTGATGACGAAGAAAGATCCTTGGACCGACCCCGACCCGCAGCCTGGCGACTTCGACGAGTTCCTCGACGAAATTGAATGGGTCGAGGTCGAAGTCGATCCCGACCTGGAGATCCGCCTCGTGAGCAACGAGGAGTTGGCGAAACGCGTCGGGCCTGAGAGGGCCGAACGAATGGGGCTCGTCCCGCCGAGAAAGAAGTCGACGGCGCGCTAGCCGACGAAGACCGTCGCCGAGCGGTCCTCGTACCAGCGGGCGAGCTGCTCGCCGGCGTTCTTCACGTGGGCGCGCATTTCGGCGCGGGCGGCGGCGGCGTCGCCGGCTTCGAGGGCGTCGACGATGCGGTCGTGCTCGGCGACGTTCTCTTCGCGCTGGCGGCGGTTGCCGGCGAGGACGAGCCAGGAGACGTTGCGGGGGAAGGCCTGGTTGATCTCGGTGATCGCGCGCGCCAGCCACTCGTTGTCGGCGACGCGGTGGATCAGGGTGTGGAAGGTGTCGTTGAACTCGACCGTCGGCGGTTCCTCGCCCGCCTCGCCGCGGGTGGTCGGCTCGGCGATCTCGTCGCGCATCGACTGGTTGGCGGCGCGAAGTTCCTTCAGCTCGGTGTCGTTGATGCGGCTGACGGCGCGTTCGCAGGCGAGGCCCTCGAGCTCGGCCCGCACCTCGTAGGCATCACGCACTTCCCAGGGGGAGGGGACGCGGACGACGGCGCCGCGGTTCGGCACCACTTCGATCAGCCCGCTGGTGTGCAGCTGGCGGAGCGCCTCGCGGACCGGCGTCCGGCTCACCCCGAGCTCGGTCGCCAGCTCGGCCTGGCGCAGCTGGGCGCCGATCGGGATCTGCCCCGACATGATCCGGGCGCGGATCGCCGCGGCGATCTCATCGACGAGAGCGCTGCGCTCCCCGGTCCCGTTGGTCGTCTCGGTCGTCTCAGTAGCTGGCATCAGAGGTGGCTCCCTGGCGGTACCCGCGGACCCGCCGCCTGCACCGTCATCGATTGGAAGAAGTCTGCACAGCACCGTATCAGGGGCACCGGATCAGCTAGATTGGATCCAAGATGGTTAAACAAGGATCCAGAAGGAGCCGCCCGTGACCGCGATCGACATCTCCGTGCCCGTCTTCAACGGGATGCTACATCCGGGCCGCCAGCCCGAGCAGCGCTTCATCGAGCGCATCGATCAGGGCGATCCCGGCAACGTCAGTCGCTGGTACATGGGCGCCCACACCGGCACCCACGTCGAGGCGCCGCTGCACACGAACGAGGCGGGCGCCGCGATCGACGCGCTGCCGCTCGACCTCTTCGTCGGGCCGGCCCGGGTCCTCGACCTGACCGGCGTCGAGTCCGAAATCACGCCCGGTGACCTGATCGCCGCCGGCCTCGGCGACGACGCCCGCGTGCTGCTGAAGACGACCAACTCCGAGCGCATCCTGCACGGGTCCGAGGCGCCCGAGACCTGGGTCGGCCTGGCCCCCGAGGGCGCCGAGCTCCTCGTCGAGCGCGGCGTCAGGCTGGTCGGCGTCGACTTCTACACGGTCGAGACGCCGGGCCGCGACAAGTCCTTCGACTCGCACTACATCCTCTCCGCGGCCGGGATCGCGACGATCGAGCAGGTCGACCTCGCCGCCGCCCCCGCCGGCCTCTACGAGCTGATCTGCCTGCCGGTGCCGATCTCCGGCGCCGAGGCGGCGCCCGCCCGCGCCGTGCTGGTGCCGCTCGCCGAGGGCGACGCCCGCGCGCTGACCGACGTCTCGGTCCCGGTCCACGGTGGCATGCTCCACTGGGGCAAGCGCCCGGTCCGCGAGGAGGTCGAGCAGATGTCGGCGGGCGACAACTGCAACGTCACCCGCTGGGACATCGGCTCCCACACCGGCCTCCACGTCGACGCCGGCCTCCACTTCGACGAGTCCGGCGAGGACATCGCGGCGATGGGGCTCGACGTCCTGCTCGGCGAGGCGCGCGTGCTCGACCTGACCGGGGTGGAGACCGAGATCACCGCCGCCGACCTCGAAGCGGCCGGGCTCGGCGAGGAGGGGCGCGTGCTGCTGAAGACCCGCAACTCGACGGGCGCCCTGCGGGAGACCGACAAGCCCGACGAGTGGATCGGCGTCGCCCCCGACGCGGCGCAGCTGCTGGTCGACCGGGGCGTCAAGCTGGTCGGCATCGACTTCCTCACGATCGACAGCCCGAGCCGCGACACCACCTGGGAGGCGCACCTGGTGCTCTGCCCGGTGCCGGTGGCGATCGCCGAGTGCGTCGACCTGCGCGACGTCGACGCCGGTGTCTACGAGATGGCCCTGCTGCCGGTGAAGCTCCGCGGCTCCGAGGCGGCGCCGGGCGGCGGCTTCCTGCGGGAGCTCGCGGGCTGATGACCGCGACGGACGCGCGGGCCGCGAGCGGCGCTTCGCCTGCCGGCGAGCGCATGCGGAGGGCGGTGGCGTGACCGCGGTCGCCGTCGCCGCGCCGCATCGGCTCGCCGTCGCGGCCGCCGAGGAGGCGGTCGCCGAAGGCGGCAACGCGCTCGACGCGGCGCTCGCGGCGGCGGCGCTCCTGGTCGTCGCCTACCCGCACCAGTGCGCGCTGGGCGGCGACCTGACGGCGCTCGTCCGCGACGCCGACGGCGAGGTCACCGCGGTGCTCTCGCTCGGTGCCGCACCCGCCGCGGTCGATGTCCGGGCGCTCCGCGCGCCCTCCGTTCGCTCTTTGTCGCGCCCGGCGGTAGGAACAGCGAACGGAGCCGCCCGGATGCCGAAACAGGGCGCGCTCACGGTGACCGTGCCGGGGGTCGTCGCCGGCTGGCGCGAGCTGGCCGGGCTCGGCGCGACGCTCGGGCTGCGGGCGCCGCTCCTGCGCGCTGCCGCCGCGGCCGCCGACGGCGTCGAGGTCGTGCCGGGGCTGGCGCGGGCGATCGTCGAACGCGGCGACGCGGTCTCCGCCGACCCGGGACTGCGCGCGGTCTTCACCGACGCCGACGGCCCGCTCGCCGCCGGCACGATGCTGCGCCAGCCGCAGCTGGCGGCGACGCTCGAGGCGCTCGCCCACGACCCGGCGCAGATGTACGAGGGCGAGATCGCCGCGGCGCTCGTCGCCTTCCTCCGCGACGGCGGCAGCGCGATGACGACCGCGGACTTCGCCGCCCACAGGGCGGAGCGGCCCGAGCCGCTGGTGCGCGCCGAAGGCGACCTGCGCTGGTGGGCCGCGCCCCCGCCGTCGCAGGGCGCGACCCTGCTCGCGCTGCTCGGCGAGACCGAGGTGCCGCTCGCCCGGGCCCGCGCCGCGCAGGCCGCCCGCACCCGCCTGCTCGGCGATCCGCGCGGCGGCGAGATCGACCTCGAGGGGATGCTCGACCCGCTCGCGGCGCCCGCCGGCGCCGCGCCGCCGCGGGGCGCGGGCGACACCGTCGCGATCACCGCGGTCGACGACGAGGGCCGCTCCGTCGCCCTGATCCAGAGCGTCTTTCAGATCTTCGGCGCCGGGCTGCTCGAGCCGCGCACCGGCATCGTCCTCCACAACCGCGGCAGCCACTTCTCGCTCGAGCCCGGCCACCCGGCGGAGATCGCCGGCGGCCGTCGCCCGCCGCACACGCTCTGCCCGGTCCTCGGCGAGCGGCTCCCGACGGCGAGCGGTGACGCGGCCGCGGGGCCGGCGGGCGCCGAGGCGCCGGCGGGTCCTGCGCCTGCGCCGATCGCGCCGGCGAGCGCCCCGACCGTCCGCGCCGCGATCGGCTGCCAGGGCGGCTCGGCCCAGCCGCTGATCCTCTCCCAGGTCGTCGCCGAGGCGCTCGACCCGGACGCCTCGCTCGACGCCGCCCTCGCCGCCCCGCGCTGGGTCGTCGGCGACCGTGAGCTCGGCTTCGACGCCGAGACGGTCCTCGCCGAGCCCGGTGCCGAGTCCCGACTTCAACCCGAGCTGGCCGCCGCCGGCGCGCCGCCCCTCGTCATCGGTGCGGCGCGCGAGGACCGCTGCGGCCACGTCCAGATCGCCCGCGCCCTCGCGGCCGGCAGGCTCGAGGCCGCGGCGGACCCGCGCGCCGACGGCATCGGCCTCGTCAC
Organism: Solirubrobacterales bacterium; assembly: GCA_035547715.1. GTDB lineage: Bacteria > Actinomycetota > Thermoleophilia > Solirubrobacterales > 70-9 > VAYN01. The sequence continues at coordinate 3,831 of DASZUH010000502.1, read as the reverse complement.
CCAGTCCCGAGAGGAGTCAGCATGAGCACCTACGCGCCCAGCCACGGCAAGACGGGCACCGCGCACCCGCTCGACCCGCCCACCCCGGCCGAGATCGAGGCCGCCGTCGCGGTCGCCCGCGCCGACGAGCGCCTCCCCGCGGGCACCCGCTTCTGGGGCGCGACGCTCGACGAGTTCCACGCCCGCGCCGTGATCGACGGCGCAAGCGGGTTGGCGCCGACCCGGCGGATCACCCTCGTCGCCATGCCCGGCGGCGGCGCCGACGCCTGGGAGGTCACGGTCGAGCTCGCCGCGGACCTCTCCGGTGAGGCGATCGACTGGCGGTCGGTCCCCCACAACCGCCCCGGCATCACCTCCGAGGAAGCCCGGATCGCCGCCCAGGCCTGCCGCGACGACGCCACCTTCCAGGCGGCGCTCGCCAAGCGCGGGATCGACGACCCCGCCCTGGTGATGATCGACCCCGAGTCGATCGGCGGCTTCGAACCGGAGCGCTACAAGGGCCGCCGGCTCGCCTGGGGTACCGTCTGGGCGAAGACCGACGTCGAGGACAACGGCTACGCGCGCCCGGTCCAGGGCGTCGTCCCGATCATCGACCTGACGACGATGGAGGTGCTCGAAGTCGAGGACCACGGCGTCATCGCGATGAGCGAGGAGGCGGGCCCGATCGAGCCCGGTGCCTGGGGCCCCGACCGCCCCGGCCTGAAGGAACTCGACATCGTCCAGCCGGAAGGGCCGAGCTTCGAGGTCGATGGCCGCAAGGTCACCTGGCAGGGCTGGGAGCTGCGGGTCGGCTTCACCCACCGCGAGGGCCTCGTCCTCCACGACCTCAGCTTCATGGGCCGCTCGGTGATGCGCCGGCTCGCCTGCAACGAGATGTACGTTCCTTACCTTGACCCGAACTCCACCCAGTACAGGAAGAACTTCTTCGACTGGGGTGAGTACGGTGCCGGGCCGTTGACCAACTCACTCGAGCTGGGGTGTGACTGCCTCGGCGTCATCCACTACTTCGACGCCGCGGTGCTCGCCGGCGACGGCACGGCGCGGGAGATCCCGAGCGCGATCTGCATGCACGAGGAGGACTACTCGGTCCTCTGGAAACACACCGACATGCGCCGCGAAGTCGGTCAGGTGCGCCGCGCCCGCCGGCTCGTCGTCTCCAACTTCCAGACCGTCGCCAACTACGACTACGGGTTCTACTGGTCGCTCTATCAGGACGGTGTGATCGAGCTCGAGGTGAAGCTGACCGGGATGCTGTCGGCGTCGGGGATCGAGCCCGGCGAAGAGGTCCGCTACGGGACGATCGTCTCCGAGCGCGTGCAGACGCCCTACCACCAGCATTACTTCGGCCTGCGGATCGACCCGGCGATCGACGGTACGCGCAACCGGCTGGTCGAGGTGCACGCCGAGGGCGAGACCGACGAGTCGCTCGACCCCTACGGCAACGCGGTGCGGGCGGTGCGCACGCCGCTCCTGCACGAGTCGGTCGCCGCGCAGCGCACCGACCCGTCGATCGCCCGCCACTGGCGGATCGAGTCGACCGAACGCGAGAACCGCTATGGCGAGCCGACCGCCTACCGGTTGTCGCTGCCGAACACGATCCGCTCCTACTGCCGTCCCGACAGCGTGATGTCGCGGCGGGCGCCGTTCATCCACCAGCACCTGTGGGCGACGCGGCGCACGCCGGGGGAGAACTTCATCGGCGGCCAGTACCCGAACCAGGCCGAGCCGGGCGAGGAAGGCGTGCACGTCTGGCAGCGGCAGGACCGCTCGCTCGACGGCGAGGAGCTGACGCTGTGGCCGGTGATCGGCACCCACCACGTGCCGCGGGTCGAGCAGTGGCCGGTGATGCCGGTCGACCGGATCGGGATCAAGATCGAGCCCGACGGCTTCTTCGACCGCAATCCCACCATGGACATCCCGGACCCGCACGCGACGTGCGGGCTCCACGGTGACGGCGGTCACGGTGCCGGCGCGGGCGACGGGGAGAATGGGGCGCCCTCATGTCACTGATCGTCGGACAGCCGGTGGTGATCGCGGTCGACCCACAGCAGGGCGGCTCGGAAGAGGGCGGCGGCATCCCCGCCGACATGCCGGGCCGCGCCGAGCGCGGCGCGCGGATGATCCGGCTGGTCGACCGGGCGCGGGAGCTCGGCGTGCCGGTCGTCTTCATCCAGGAGGTGCACAAGCGCTCGATGGTGGAAATCGGGCGGGAGCTCGATGGGGCGGAGGGCCCGCACTGCTTCGAAGACGACCCGAAGAACGGCTTCATCGACGGGCTCGACCCGCGGCCGGAGGAGTTCCACATCAGGAAGCGCCGCTACTCGGCCTTCTTCGGGACCGAGCTGGAGATCGTGCTGAAGGGATACGGGGCGGACACGCTGATCCTCTTCGGCGGGTTGACCGACGTCTGCGTCCACTACACCGCGGTCGACGGCCACCAGCACGATTACCGGGTGCGGGTCGCGACCGACGCGGTCGGCGGCTCCTCGCAGCGCGCCCACGACGCGGCGCTGGAGGCGATCGAGTACCTGCAGTCGGAGGCGCTGGCGACCACCGACGAGCTGGTCGCGGCGATGGAGGAGTGGGCGGCGGGCGCGGGCGCGGGTGACGCGGCCGCGGCGGGCGGAGCCCCGGCGGCCGGGACCACGTGAACCTGCTGCAGGTGCTCGCGGTCCTCGCCGCGGGCTTCACCGCCGGCGGCATCAACGCGATCGTCGGCTCCGGCTCCCTGGTCACCTTCCCGGTGCTGCTGGCCGTCGGCTTCCCCTCGGTGACGGCGAACGTCTCCAACTCGGTCGGCCTCGTCTTCGGCAACATCAGCGCCGCCTGGGGATATCGCGAGGAGCTCGAGGGGCAGCGCGAGCGCGCCCTGATGGGCGGCGTCGGCACCGCGCTCGGCGCGATCACCGGCGGCGTCCTCCTCCTCACCCTGCCCGAAGGCGTCTTCGAAGCGGTGGTGCCGGTCCTGATCCTGCTCGCCTGCGCGCTGATGATCCTGCGCCCCAAACCGAAACTGAGCCACGGCGCCCTCAGTCACCACCGCAAGATCGCCCTGATCGCGATCGGCTTCGCGGTCGGCGTCTACGGCGGCTACTTCGGCGCCGCGCAGGGAGTGATCCTCCTCGCCGCCCTCCGCTTCCTCATCCCCGACAGCCTCCAGCGCCTCAACGGCCTGAAGAACGTGATGGTCGGGATCGCCAACGGCGTCGCCGCGATCCTCTTCGTCATCGTCGCCCACGTCGCCTGGGACGCCGCGGCCCTCGTCGCCGTCGGCTCGATCAGCGGCGCCCAGGTCGGCGCCCGCTACGGCCGCCGCGTCCCCGACGAAGCCCTCCGCTGGACCGTGGTGACCGTCGGCGTCGCCGTCGCGATCGTCCTGTTCGTGAAGTAGCGGGCGCGCGGGGGGTGGCGGCCCGGAGCGGGGGCGGCCGTCCGAGGTGCGCCCGGCCGTCCCGTCCACGACCCTGGCGGGCTGTGGCCGTGGCCGGGACGGCCGAGGGTGCGGGAAGAGGTCACGGGTCCGTGCGTCCCGTGGGAGAGAGGCGCATGATCCGTCACGAACGCCAAAGGTCCGTGACACCCCTCATGTTGATGGGCCGAAAAGCGCTGATATAGAGCGCTTTTCGGCCCATCAACGTGGGGTGGGCTCGGGACCGTGACGGGAGGGTGGGGTTCGTCGCGTCCCTGTGACCGGAAGGGCCCGGGCGTACGTGGCCTGCGACGAAGGCCCATGGAACGTCACGGTCCCTCCCCACTTCCTCATGCATCGCCCGGGTGCGGTCGTCGCGTGTACGCCTATGGTGGTCAAGCGACGAACGCACCCTCCCGGCC
>DASZUH010000501.1:0-7302 GCA_035547715.1 Solirubrobacterales bacterium | reverse complement strand
GGCGTGGAGTCGAGCTCGCGCGAGCGCATCGCCTTGGCGAAGGACTCGCGGAAGGTGCGCCCGATCGACATCGCCTCGCCGACCGACTGCATGTAGGTCGAGAGCCTGCCATCGGCCCCGGGGAACTTCTCGAAGGCGAAGCGCGGGATCTTGGTGACGACGTAGTCGATCGTCGGCTCGAAGGCGGCGGGCGTGGCGCGGGTGATGTCGTTGGGGATCTCCTCCAGCGCGTAGCCGACGGCGAGTTTCGCCGCCATCTTGGCGATCGGGAAGCCGGTGGCCTTGGAGGCGAGCGCCGAGGAGCGGCTGACCCGCGGGTTCATCTCGATCACCACCACCGCGCCGCTCTCCGGGTCGACCGCGAACTGGACGTTGGAGCCGCCGGTTTCGACCCCGATCGCGCGGATCACCTTGATCGCCGCGTCGCGCAGCTCCTGGTAGAGCGGGTCGGTCAAGGTCTGGGCGGGCGCCACCGTGACCGAGTCGCCCGTATGGACTCCCATCGGGTCGACGTTCTCGATCGAGCAGATGATCACCACGTTGTCGTTGCGGTCGCGCATCACCTCGAGCTCGAACTCGCCCCAGCCGATCACCGACTCCTCGACCAGCACCTGGTTGATCGGGCTCGCCGCGAGGCCCTCGGAGACGACCTGGCGCAGCTCGGTCTCGGTGTGGCCGACGCCGCCGCCCTGGCCGCCCATGGTGAAGGCCGGGCGGACGATCGCAGGCAGCGTGATCTCGCCCGAGGCGAGGCCCTCCTCGACCTCGCCGACCGATTCGACCGTGATCGACCAGGGGATCCGCAGGCCGGCGTCGGTCATGGTCCTGCGGAAGAGCTCGCGGTCCTCGGCGCGGCGGATCGAGTCGGCGTTGGCGCCGATCAACTCGACCCCGAACTCCGCCAGCGTGCCGTCCTCGGCGAGCGCCATCGCCAGGTTCAGCGCGGTCTGGCCACCGAGCGTCGGCAGCAGCGCGTCGGGCCGCTCCTTCGCGATGATCTTGCGCACCGGCCCCGGCAGCAGCGGCTCGATGTAGGTGGCGGTGGCGAACTCCGGGTCGGTCATGATCGTCGCCGGGTTGGAGTTGACGAGGACCACTTCGTAGCCCTCCTCGAGCAGTACCTTGCAGGCCTGCACGCCGGAGTAGTCGAACTCGGCGGCCTGGCCGATGACGATCGGCCCGGAGCCGATCAGGAGGATCTTCTCGATGTCGTCGCGGCGCGGCATCAGGCGGGGTTCCCCTGCTCGGCGAGGGCGAGGAAGCGGTCGAAGAGGTGGCGCGCGTCGTGCGGGCCGGGTCCCGCCTCCGGGTGGTACTGCACCGTCGCGCCGGCGACGTCCTTCAGGATCAGCCCCTCCACCGTCCGGTCGTACAGGTTCAGCTGGCTCAGCTCGGCGACGCCGAAGTCGGTGTCCCAGCGGATCGGCTCGTCGCCCTCGATCCGCGGCTCCCCGCCCGGGCCCGCGACCGCGAAACCGTGGTTCTGCGAGGTGATGTCGATGCGGCCCGTCTCCAGGTCCTTGACCGGATGGTTGGCGCCGCGGTGGCCGAAGGGCAGCTTGTAGGTCTCCAGGCCAACCGCGCGGCAGAGCAGCTGGTGGCCGAGGCAGATACCGAAGATCGGGCGCCTGCCGATCACCCCGCGGACGGTATCGACGACGTAGTCGAGCGCCGCCGGGTCGCCGGGGCCGTTGGCGAGGAAGACGACGTCGGGGTCCTCGCCGAGCACCTCCTCGGCGGTCGCGGTGCAGGGCAGGAGCGTCACCCTGGCGCCGTGCTCGCGCAGTTGGCGGACGATCGAGAGCTTCACCCCGGTGTCGATGCCGACCACGTGCGGGCCGTCGCCGGACATACGGACGGCTTCCGGCGGCGTCACCTGGCGGGCGAAGTCGGCGCCCGCCATCGCGGGCTCGGCGGCGATCCGCTCGCGCGCCTCGGCCGCGGGCACGCCCGCCGGGAAGATGCCGCCCCGCATCGCGCCGCGGTCGCGTAGATGGCGGACCAGGGCGCGGGTGTCGATGCCGCTGATCCCCGGCGTGCCGGTCATCTCGAGCCAGTCGAGCCAGCCGCCCTCGGCGGTGGCGACGTCCTCGCGGTTCTTGGCGTCGCGCATGACGACGCCGCGCGCGTGGACCGCCTCGGACTCCATCGCCGCCCCGCTGACCCCGTAGTTGCCGATCAGCGGGTAGGTGAAGACGATGATCTGGCCCGCGTAGGAGGGGTCGGTGACGGCCTCCTGGTAGCCGGTCATCGCGGTGTTGAAGACGACCTCGCCGGTGACGGCGTCGGGGTGGCCGACGAGGTCGCCGTCGAAGCGGACGCCGTCCTCGAGCAGCAGATACGCGGACGGGACGTCGGTCATTGAGCCACTCCCAGGGAGAAGGAACGAAGTCGGTAGGCGACCTGGCCACCGGCGACGGTGACCAGCACGCGGCCGGTCAGCGTCCGACCCTCGCACCAGGAGTTGGCGGAGCGGCTCTCGTAGCCGTCCTCGCCGACCGTCCACTCGGCGGCGAGGTCGCAGAGGGCGACGTTGGCCTCGGAGCCCGGCGCCAGGGTCGGCCGCGGCAGGTCGAAGGGCGCGGCGCCGCCGGCGAGGCGCTCGACCAAGAGGCCGAGGTCGATCACGCCGGGCAGCACCAGCTCGGTGTGGAGGGCGGCGAAGGACGTCTCGAGGCCGGTCACGCCGAAGGCGGCCTGCTCGAACGGCACTTCCTTTTCGTCGGCGTGGTGCGGGGCGTGATCGGTGGCGATGCACTCGATCGTGCCATCGCGGAGCGCCGCGATCAGCGCCTGGCGGTCGGCCTCGGTGCGCAGCGGCGGGTTCATCTTGAAGCGGCTCGGATCGAGGCTGCGGACCTCCTCGTCGGTGAGGCAGAGGTGGTGCGGGGAGGCCTCGGCGCTGACCTTCACCCCCGCCGCCTTGGCGGCGCGGACGACGTCGACCGACTCGACCGCGGAGAGGTGCTGGACGTGGATGCGGGCGTCCTCGTAGGCGGCGAGGGCGCAGTCGCGGGCGATCATCGTCGACTCGGCGACCGAGGGCCAGCCGCCGAGGCCGAGGGCGGCCGAGACGGCGCCCTCGTGCATGACGCCGCCGGCGGAGAGCTCGGGGTCTTCCTCGTGGAGGGCGATCGTGCCGCCGCAGAGGTGCTGGTACTGGAGCGCGCGGCGCATCACCCGGGCGGAGCGGATCGGCAGCCCGTCGTCGGTGAAGCAGATCGCGCCCGCGTCGCGGAGCTCGACCATCTCGGTCAGCTCCTCGCCCTTCATCCCGACCGTCACCGTCGCGGCGAAGCCGACCGGCACCGAGGCGCCCGTCCGCGCCTGCTCGCGCAGCGCCGTCAGGTCGCCGGCGATCGAGACCGGCGGGTCGGTGTTGGCCATCGCGACGATCCCGCAGTAGCCGCCGGCGGCGGCGGCGCGGCTGCCGGTTTCGATGTCCTCCTTGTGCTCGTGCCCGGGCGTCCGCAGGTGGACGTGCGGGTCGAAGAAGGCGGGGAACGCGTGCAGGCCCGCGGCGTCGAGCTCCTCCGCGTCGGCGGCGTCGGCGGCGCCGGGGGGCGCGATCTCGGCGATGCGCCCGGCGCGGATGACGAGGTCGTGGACGCCGTCGATCCCGGCGACCGGGTCGAGCAGCGTCGCCCGGCGCAGGACCAGGTCGGCGGGCTGCCCGGGACGGACGTCGAGGACGTCGGTGAGGTCGATGGCCGAGCTCATGCGGGCTGGCCGATCGTCGGCGCGCCCGCCTCGGCGGCGGCGGCGCCCTCGCCGAGCGCGGTCGGGCGCTCCGGCCGGCCGGCGAGCAGCTCGTAGAGGATCGCCATCCGCACCACCAGCCCGGCGGCGACCTGCTCGGTGATCAGCGACTGCGGCGAGTCGATCGCCTCGCCGGAGATCTCGACCCCGCGGTTGACCGGGCCCGGGTGCATCAGCAGTTGCCGCGGGCCCAGCCGCCGGCTGTCGATCTGGAAGTTGGCCGCGTACTCGCCGAGGCTGGGGACGAACTTGTCGTTCATCCGCTCCAGCTGCATCCGCAGCACGTAGACGACGTCGGCCTCCTCGAGCCGGTCGAGCGAGTAGGTCACGTCGCAGCCGAGCTCCTCGATCCCGCGCGGGACCAGGGTCGGCGGGGCGCAGAGGGTGACCGCGGCGCCCATCCGCCGGAAGGCGATCAGGTTGGAGCGGGCGACGCGGCTGTGGAGGACGTCGCCGACGATCCAGATCCGCTTGCCCTCGAAGGTGCCGAGCCGGCGGCGCAGCGTGTAGACGTCGAGCAGCGCCTGGCTCGGGTGCTCGTGCTTGCCGTCGCCGGCGTTGACCACCGCGGCGCCGGTCCAGCCGCTGATCAGCTGGGCGGCGCCCGCGTAGGGGTGGCGGATCACGATCGCGGCGGGGTCGTAGGCGGAGAGGGTCGCGACGGTGTCCTTCAGCGACTCGCCCTTGTCGACCGAGGAGCCCGCGGCCTTGACCGAGACCAGGTCGGCGGAAAGGCGCTTGGCGGCGAGCTCGAAGGAGCTCGAGGTGCGGGTGCTCGACTCGTAGAAGAGGGTGACGATCGTGCGGCCGCGCAGCGTCGGCACCTTTTTGATGTCGCGGCGGCCGACCTCGGCGAAGCTCTCGGCACGATCGAGGATCGCCTCGATCTGGTCGCGGTCGACTTCCTCGATGCTCAGCAGGTTCTTCATCCGTGGCTCCTCATGCGATGGCCTCCGCCGGGCGGGGCTCGGAGATCGTCACCTGGTCGATCCCGTCGACCTCCTCCAGCCTCACGTTGACCCGCTCCTCGCGCGAGGTCGGCAGGTTCTTGCCGACGTAGTCGGGGCGGAAGGGCAGCTCGCGGTGGCCGCGGTCGACGAGGACGGCGAGCTGCACGCGCTCGGGGCGGCCGTAGTCGAAGAGCGCCTCGATCGCGGCGCGCGTGGTGCGGCCGGTGAAGAGGACGTCGTCGACGAGGACGACGGTGCGCCCGGCGAGGTCGAAGTCGATGTGCGAGTCGTGGACGACCGGCTGGGCGAGCGTCTTGCGGGGCGTGCCGACGTCGTCGCGGTAGAAGCTGATGTCGATGTCGCCGATCGGCAGGTCGGCGCCGGTCAGCTCGCCGAGGAAGGTGTGGAGGCGGCGGGCCAGGACGGCGCCGCGGGTGTGGATGCCGACGACGGCGAGCCGGGTGGGCTCAGGGTTCTTCTCGGCGATCTCGTGGGCGATCCGTCGCAGGGTTCGCCGCAGATCGTCGTGCTCCAGCACGACTTTCTCAGTCATCTTCACTGCCTTCCTGGCCTCGCGGGACCGGGTTAAAGGACGTGGTGAATGTAGCAAGGCCGTGCGGACGCTCCTCGCGGGCGGCGCGCGCGAACCCGCAGCTTGCCTATTGATCCGTCGCGGCGGCCGCCTCTCCCCGCTTCCGCGCCCCGTCCTGGATCAGCTCCGGCGCGCCCCGCTCCGGGAACGGGACGACGATCTGGTCGAAGTCACGGGGGGCGACGCATCCGGGGAAGACCTCGCGGGCCTCGTCGAGCACCTTTCCCACGTGGTAGCGGGCCGAGATGTGGACCAGCGCCAGCATCCGCACGTGCGCCTCGGCGGCGACCGCGGCCGCTTGCCCCAGCGTCGAGTGCCCGGTTTCGGCGGCGCGCTGGGCGTCCTCCTCGGTGAACGTCGCGTCGTGGATCAGCAGGTCGGCGTCGGCCGCGGCGGCGACGGTCTGCGGTGAGGGCGCGGTGTCGCCGGTGACGACGATGATCCGCCCTTCGCGCGACTTCCCCATCACCTGGTCGGGCCTGACCGTCCCCTGCGATCCCTCGACCTCCTCCCCGCGCTGCAGCCGGGCGAAGTCGGGCCCTTCGCGCACGCCGAGCTCCTTCGCGGTGTCGGGATCGAAGCGGCCGGGCCGCTCGTCCTCCACCAGCGCCCAGCCGAAGGCCCGCACGTTGTGCGCCGCTTCGTAGGCCTCGACCGCGTATTCGTCGTGGTCGACCCGCTCGCCGGCTTTCATCTCGCCGAGCTCGAGCGGATAGCGGAGCCGCCCGATCAGCGGTCGCAGGACGATGAAGAGGTCTTTCAGCCCCGGCGGCCCGTACACCCGCAGCGGCGCCTCCCGGTCGGTCAGGTCGTACGTTTTCAGCAGACCCGGCAGCCCCAGCATGTGGTCGGCGTGGAAGTGGGTCAGGTAGATCTCGTCGACCTGCGTCAGCCCGAGCGACTTCTGCATCTGCCGCTGCGTGCCTTCGCCGCAGTCGAAGAGCAACCGCTCCCCACCGCGGGCGACGAGCACCGCCGCCGTCGAGCGCCGCGCCGACGGCGCCGACGCCCCGGTGCCGAGAAAGGTGACCTCCAGATCCATGACCGGCGAGCCTACGCGGTCGGATCGTCACTAAGCTAGCTAGCCCGCTGGCGCCCGTAGCTCAGCTGGATAGAGCGCGTGCCTCCGGAGCACGAGGTCACAGGTTCGAATCCTGTCGGGCGCATTGATGGGGTCTCTTTGGTCGGAAAGGGAGACCGGCAACGAGCGCGACGGCGTCGCCAAGGAGATCGAGTTCGTGCTCGACCTCGAGATCCCCGACCAAGGCACCGTGCGGGTCATGTACGACCGGGACGATCCCCGGAAGGCCCTGGACGAGGGACACGTCCGCTCCCAGACCGACATCGTCGCCCACGAAATCGTCAGCCGCGGCGGCCGTCCGAGTTGCGCCCGGCCTTCTCGGTGGCGGCCCTGGCCGGTTGAGGCCGCCACCGCGAAGGCCGGGGGGGTGGGGAGAGGTGCGAGGGTTCGTGACGAGCGCCGGGCGGACGTGCGCGTGTCGCCGGGGAGGAGCGCATGATCCGCCACGAAGGCGAGGGGTCCGTGGCGAAGGCCCATGAAACGTCACGCCTCCTCCCGACTTCCCGGGACCCGGCGGTCAACCTGTCGCCTTTGGTCGCCCAGAGGGCTCCCAAAGGCGACAGGTTGGTCCCGACCGCCGGCGGAGGTGACCGAAGGCACGAGGACCCGTGACGAACCGGGCAGAACCGTGACGGAAGCGTGGAGTTCCTCCCGTCCCCGTGACCTTCCCCCGGGAATCTCGCCCGTCGTCGGCCGGCGGCCCGTCCTCCGGCTGTCGCTTGTTCCGCATGGCGGTACAAACAGCGAACGGAGGGATCGGGACCCGGATCCATGTGACCGGACCATGGGGGACTGGTGACGAACCGGGGCGGAAGGGTGACGGGAGCGTGGAGCTCCTCCCGTCCCCGTGACCTTCCCCCGGGAACCACGCCCGTCGGTGGCCCGTGACCCGCCCTCCGGCTGTGGGGTGGTTAGCCGTG
>DASZUH010000500.1:0-1653 GCA_035547715.1 Solirubrobacterales bacterium | reverse complement strand
CCAGATCTTCGTCGGGCGGGTGCCGATCGGCGGCGGTGCGCCGGTCGCGGTGCAGACGATGACCAAGACCGAGACGGCGAACCTGACCGCGACGCTCGACCAGATCCGCAAGGTCGCCGACGCGGGCGCCGACGTGGTGCGGTGCGCGGTGCCGCGCGAGCAGGACGCCGAGGCGCTGCGGACGATCGTCGCCGAGTCGCCGATCCCGGTGATCGCCGACATCCACTTCAACCACACGCTGGCGCTGAAGGCGATCGAGGCGGGCGCGCACTGCATCCGGCTGAATCCGGGCAACATCGGCGGGCGGGAGAAAGTCGCCGAGGTCGCCGAGCTGGCGAACGCGAAAAAGGTGCCGATGCGGATCGGCGTCAACTCGGGGTCGCTGCCGAAGCACCTGCACGCGCTCGAGCGCGAGGCGCCGGTCGAGGCGCTGGTCGCCGCCGCGATCGAGTTCGTCGAGCTGATGGAGGGGCTCGACTTCACCAACTTCAAGGTCTCGATCAAGTCGACCAACGTGCCGAACACGATCGCCGCCAACCGCCGACTGGCGGAGAAGATCCCCTATCCGCTGCACCTCGGGATCACCGAGGCGGGGACCAAATGGTCGGGCGCGCTGAAATCGGCGGTCGGGCTGGGGACGCTGCTCGCGGACGGGGTCGGCGACACGATCCGGGTCAGCCTCTCGACCTTCCACGCCGAGGAGGAGGTCAAGGTCGCCTGGGAGATCCTCAAGGCTCTCGGCCTGCGCGAGCGGGGCCCGGTGCTGATCGCCTGCCCGACCTGCGGGCGCCTGCAGTTCGACATGGACTCGGTCGTCGCCGAAATCGAGCGGCGGCTGGAAGGCTACGAGGAGCCGGTCGAGGTCGCCGTGCTCGGCTGCGCGGTGAACGGGATCGGCGAGGCGAGCCACGCCGACTTCGGCATCGCCGGTGCCAAGAACGAGGGCCTGATCTTCGCCGGCGGCAAGCCGCTGCGCAAGGTCCCGCAGGCCAAGCTCGTCGACACGCTCTTCGAGGAGATCGACAAGTCGCTGGACCGCGGCGGCGAGGTCGAGTTCGACGAGGCGGAGTCGCGCGAGGGGGCCGAGTGGGTCGCCAACATCGAGCGCGAAAACGCCGGCGACCTGACCCCGGAGAAGATCGCTGCGATGGAGAAGGAAGCGGTCGAGAAAGGCGAGTCGGACAAGGTCCTGCTCGACGAGGCCGCCTCTCCGACCGCCGGCCGTAGGTTCACGCGCGCGTAGGGGGTGGATGCGGGGCTGCCGTGCTTCGCGGCCGCGGCGGCCGTCCGAGTTGCGTCCCGGGCGTCTCGTGGCGGCCCTGGCAGGTTGCCCGCTTGCCACGAGACGCCCGGGACGTGAGGGTTCCGTGGGGAGGCGGGCACAGGGACGGGAGAGCTCCGGGCTTCCGTCATGGTCCCGCCCGATTCGTCACGGATCCTCATGAGTTCGGTCACCTTTGCCCGGGGTCGGGCGGGCGCGGTCGACCTGACCGGCGCCATGGGTGGGTTAGGTCGACCACGTGGTCCGGATCGTTGAGGAAGACGGGACGGACCGTGACGTTTCGGGCGTCTTCGTGACGGCGACCGCACCTCCGGGCCTTCCCGGCCGGCGGTCGGGGTCCGAGACCCCCTCCGGTCGTCGCTTGTTCGGGT
>DASZUH010000499.1:0-5525 GCA_035547715.1 Solirubrobacterales bacterium | reverse complement strand
GGCGATCGGCCTCGCCGCGCGGGTGAAGATCAACGCCAACATCGGCTCCTCGCCGACCACCTCCGGGGTGGAGGAGGAGGTCGGGAAGTTGGCGCTCGCCGACCGCTGGGGTGCCGACACGGTGATGGACCTCTCGACCGGCAGGCGGATCGACGAGACGCGCGAGGCGATCATCGCGGCGGCGGCGATGCCGATCGGCACGGTGCCGATCTACCAGGCGCTGGAGCGCGTCGACCGGATCGAGGACCTCTCCGCCGAGGTGCTGCTGGAGACGATCGACCACCAGGCGCGCCAGGGCGTCGACTACATGACGATCCACGCCGGCGTCCTGCTCGCCCACCTGCCGCTCTGCCGCCGGCGGGTCACCGGGATCGTCTCCCGCGGCGGCGGCATCCTCGCCCGCTGGATGGTCGAGCACGAGCGCGAGAACCCGCTGTACGAGGCGTTCGACGAGGTGCTGGCGATCTGCGCCGGGCACGACGTGACGATCTCGCTCGGCGACGGCCTGCGGCCGGGCTCGATCGCCGACGCCTCCGACGCCGCCCAGTTCGCCGAGCTGCGGACGCTCGGCAAGCTGACCGAGCGCGCCTGGGAGCGGGGCGTCCAGGTGATGGTGGAGGGCCCCGGCCACGTGCCCCTCGACCAGCTCGAGCGCAACGTGCGCAAGCAGCAGCGCCTCTGCCACGAAGCGCCCTTCTACACGCTCGGCCCGCTGGTCACCGACATCGCGCCCGGCTACGACCACATCACCTCGGCGATCGGCGCCGCCGTGGTCGGCTGGCACGGCACCTCGATGCTCTGTTACGTGACGCCGAAGGAGCACCTCGGCCTGCCCGACGCCGAGGACGTCAGGCAGGGCCTGATCGCCTACCGGATCGCCGCCCACGCGGCCGACCTGGCGCGCGGCAACCGGCGCGCGGCGGCCTGGGACCGCGAGCTCTCCGAGGCACGCTTCGGCTTCGACTGGCAGCGCCAGTTCGAGTTGGCGCTCGACCCCGAGACCGCCCGTCGCATGCATGACGAGACCCTCGCCGACGACTACTTCAAGACCGCCGAGTTCTGCTCGATGTGCGGGCCGAAGTACTGCCCGATGCACAACTTCCGCGAGCTCGACTGGGAGCGGCTGGAGCGGGTCGCGGCTGGGTGAGTCCCCGCAGTTGCCGTAGGGCGCTTGCCGGCTCGCTCCCCCGGGTAGGTTTCGACCAACCCACCGCCGCCAGTCAGGAGAAGAGCGATGCCCTACGTCACCGTCGGAAAAGAGAACAGTGCCGACATCGAGCTCCACTACGAGGACCACGGCTCCGGCAAGCCGATCGTCCTCATCCACGGCTACCCGCTCGAAGGCAACTCGTGGGAGAAACAGGAGCCCGATCTGCTCGCCGCAGGCCACCGCGTCATCTCCTACGACCGGCGCGGCTTCGGCAAGTCGAGCCAGCCGACGACCGGTTACGACTACGACACGTTCGCCGCCGACCTGAAGGCGCTGCTCGACCACCTCGCGCTCGACCAGGACGTCGTCCTCTGCGGCTTCTCGATGGGCACCGGCGAGGTCACCCGTTACCTCGGCAACTACGGCTCCGCCGGGATCGCCAAGGCCGCGATGCTGGGCGTGATCCCGCCGTTCGTGCTGAAGACGGACGACAACGAGAAAGGCGTGCCGGCGGAGGTTTTCGACGGCATCAAGGCGACGGTCGAAAAAGACCGCTACCTCTGGTTCGAAGAATTCTTCAAGAACTTCTTCAACGTCGACGAACTGGCTCCCGAGCGGATCGGCGACGCGGCGCTGCGGGCCCACTTCAACGTCGCGATCGAAATGTCGCCGTACGCATCCCTCGCGTGTGTCGACACCTGGCTGACCGACTTCCGCGCCGATCTGCCGAAGATCGACGTGCCGACGCTGGTCATCCACGGGGTCAAGGACCGCATCCTCCCGTTCGAGTCGACCGCGGCGCGGCTGCGCGACGAGAACCTGATCGCCGACCTGGAGCTCGTCGCGATCGAGGACGGCCCCCACAACATCGGCTGGACCTTCCCCGAGCAGGTCAACCCGGCGCTGCTCTCCTTCCTGGCGAAGTAGGCTCGGCCGGATGGTCGAGCGGATCGAGGAGATGCCGGCGGGGACGATCGGGTTCAAGGTCCTCGCGGATCTGACCGGGGACGACTACCGCGAGCGGATCGAGCCGGCGCTGTCGGCGGCCGCCGAGGCGGGTGAGGTCCGCCTCCTCTTCGAGATCGACTCCGGCTTCGGCATGGACGCCGGGGCGGTGATCGAGGACGCGAAGACGGGGCTCAAGCTCGGCCTCGGTCACATGAGAGCGTGGAGGCGCACCGCGATCGTCACCGACGTCGACTGGATCCGCAAGGCGATCAAGGCCTTCGGCTTCATGGCGCCGGGCGAGGTCAGGGTCTTCGAGCCGGCCGAGCTCGGCCCGGCGAAGGTCTGGGTCGCCGAGTAGCCCGCCCGACCGACTTTGACCTTGCCGGGGCAGGGTCAAAGTCGACTTCGCCCACAAAACTGGCTGCGCAGCCGGCACAATGCCACCGATGGCCGGGGAGAGGGAGTACGACCTTGTTCTGTTCGGGGCGACCGGGTTCACCGGCGGTCTGACCGCCGAGTACCTGGCCGCCCACGGGCCCGCGGGCCTGCGCTGGGCGCTGGCCGGGCGCAACCGGGCGAAGCTCGAGGCCGTCGCCGCGCGCCTCGCCGCCCGCCGCTCCGAGGTCCCGCCGCCGGCGCTGCTCGAGGCCGACGCCGCCGACGCGGCCGCCCTCGCCGGGATCGCCGGGGCGACCCGCGTCGTCCTCACCACGGTCGGCCCCTACGCGCTCCACGGCGGCCCGCTGGTCGCCGCCTGCGCCGCCGCCGGCACCGATTACGCCGACCTCACCGGCGAGCCCGAGTTCGTCGACCGCACCTACCTGGAGGACGACGCGACGGCGCAGGCGAGCGGTGCCCGCCTCGTCCACTGCTGCGGCTTCGACTCGGTCCCGCACGACCTTGGCGCCTACTTCACGTTGCTGCAGCTGCCCGAGGGCGTGCCGGTGCGGATCGACGGCTACGTGCGCTCCAACGCGCGCTTCTCCGGGGGCACCTACCACTCGGCGGTCAACGCCTTCGCCCGCGGACGCCAGACGCTCGACGCGGCGCGCCGGCGCAAGGCCGTCGAGCCGCGCCCGGCCGGGCGCCGGGTCCACGCGGCCAGGGCGCGGATCCACCGTGACGAGGCGCTCGGCGGCTGGACCGCGCCGCTGCCGACGATCGACGGGACGATCGTGCGGCGCTCCGCCGCCCTCGTCGACCGCTACGGACCGGACTTCACCTACGGCCACCACGTCGTCGCCCGTCACCTCGCGACGATCGCCGGGATGGCCGCGGGCGTCGGGACCATCGCCGTCCTCGCCCCGATCCCACCGGTTCGCAGGCTGCTGCTGAAGGCGAAAGCCCCCGGCGAGGGGCCGAGCGCGGCGACCCGTGCGGATAGCTGGTTCAAGGTCCGCTTCGTCGGCGAAGGCGGCGGCAGGCGCGTCGTCACCGAGGTCTCCGGCGGCGACCCGGGCTATACGGAGACCTCCAAGATCCTCGCCGAGTGCGGCCTCTGCCTGGCCTTCGACGACCTCCCCGAACGCGCCGGTCAGCTGACGACCGTTGCAGCGATGGGTGACGTGCTTCTCACAAGACTGCAGAACGCCGGAATAGCCTTCCGGGTGCTGGAGACCGCCTGAGCGGCTCCGCGCCGGGTCGAACGAACAGGAGAGAACCTTGCCGCCACAGACCTTGACCCAGACCCCCGGCGGGGGCGCCGGCCCGGCCGAGCCGGAGCGCCTCGACGTCCTCATCGTCGGCGCCGGACTGTCCGGGATCGGCACCGCGCACCACCTGCAGCGGCGCTGCCCGGGGAAGACGTTCGCGATCCTCGAGGCGCGCGCATCTATCGGTGGCACCTGGGACCTCTTCCGTTACCCCGGCATCCGCTCCGACTCCGACATGCACACGCTCGGGTACCGCTTCCGTCCCTGGACGGCGGCGAAGTCGATCGCCGACGGCGAGTCGATCCTCGCCTACGTGCGCGAGACCGCGCGCGACGCGGGGATCGACCGCAAGGTCCGCTTCGGCCACCGGGTGACCAAGGCCTCCTGGTCGAGCGAGGAGGCGCGCTGGACGGTGACCGCGGAGCGCGCCGACGGCACCGAGGTGACGATCTCCTGCGCCTTCCTGATGAACTGCAGCGGCTACTACCGCTACGACGAGGGCTACACGCCCGAGCTCCCCGGGATCGAGGACTTCGGCGGGCGCGTCATCCATCCCCAGCACTGGCCCGAGGAGCCCGAATACGAGGGCAGGCGGGTGGTCGTGATCGGCAGCGGCGCGACCGCGGTGACGCTGGTCCCGGCGCTGGCCGAGGACGCCGCCCACGTGACGATGCTGCAGCGCTCGCCGACCTACGTCGTCTCGGTCCCGGGCGAAGACCCGATCGCCGAGGCGCTCCGCAAGGTGCTGCCGGCGCGCGCCGTCTACCCGATCGTCCGCTGGAAGAACGTGCTGATCCAGAGCCTCACCTACCGGCTCGCGCGCTCGCACCCGCGGCTGGTGAGGAGGCTGGTGCGCAAGGGCGTGATGAACGCGCTGCCCGCGGGCTACGACGTCGACACCCACTTCAAGCCGAGGTACGACCCCTGGGACCAGCGCCTCTGCATGGTCCCCGACGGCGACCTCTTCAAGGCGCTGGCCGGCGGTAAGGCCGAGATCGTCACCGACCGGATCGAGCGCTTCACCGCGGGCGGGATCAAGCTCGAGTCGGGGCGGGAGCTGGAGGCCGACGTGGTCGTCACCGCGACCGGCCTGAACCTCCTCTTCCTCGGCGGGATGCGGGTCGAGGTCGACGGCGAGGAGCTCGACCAGGCAGCGGCGATCGCCTACAAGGGGATGATGCTGAACGATGTGCCGAACCTCGCCTTCACGATCGGGTACACCAACGCCTCGTGGACGCTGAAGGCCGACCTCGTCGCCGAATATGCCTGCCGGCTCCTCAACCACATGGACGCGAACGGCTACGACGTCTGCGTCCCGCACCTGAGCGACCCGAGCGTCGCGCCGGAGCCGATCCTCGACTTCACCTCGGGGTACGTGCGGCGCTCGGTGGCGGAACTGCCGAAGCAGGGATCGAAGGAGCCGTGGAAACTGCGCCAGAACTACGCGGTCGACCTGCGCAAGCTGCGCTACGGGTCGCTCGAGGACGGCGCGATGCGGTTCTCGCGGCGGGTCCGCGCGCCCGAGCGCGTCGTCGCCTAGCGGCGGCTCGCCGCGGCGGCCGGATAACCTACGCGCCATGGACGACCAGCAAGTACTCGACCGCATCGACGAGCTCGTCAAAGAGGAGGAGGAACTGCTCCACCGCCACGAGGGCGAGGGCCTCGACGACGACGAGCACGCCCGCCTCGAAGAGATCAAAGTTCAGCTCGACAAGACCTGGGACTACCTGCGCCAGCGCCGCTCGCTGCGCGAGGCCGGGGACGATCCGGACGAG
>DASZUH010000498.1:0-12558 GCA_035547715.1 Solirubrobacterales bacterium | reverse complement strand
CGGCCGCCGGCCCAGAAGCTGTCGCCCGGGCCGGCGGACCGGGGTTGGCGGCCGTCCGAGGTGCGCCCGGCCTTCTCGGTGACGGCCCTGGCAGGTTGAGGCCGCCACCGAGAAGGCCGGGTCCATGGGGAGTGATGAGGGTTCGTGACGTGCGCCGGGGGGACGTGCGGGTCGTGGCGGGGAGAAGCGCATGATCGGTCACGAAGGCGCAGGTTCCGTGACGAAGACCCATGGAACGTCACGATCCCTCCCGTCTTCCCCGGGCGTCCGGGACCTCCGTTCGTTGCTTGTACCGCATGGCGGCAGGAACAGCGAACGGAGGGCTCCGGACCCCGACCGCCGCCGGGGAAGGCGGTCTCGGCGCAGTTCCGTGACGAAGACCCATGGGACGTCACGATCCCGTCTCACCTCCACATCACCGCCCACGACGTCCGTGCACTTGTACCGCCTATAGGGGGCACAAGTGCACGAACGTCCCGCCCCCTGATGTGGACCCGTGACGTTCCTGGCAGAAGGGTGACGGGAGCCCGGAGTTCCTCCCGTCCCTGTGCCCCCTTCCCCACGGACCCCTCACGTCCCGGGCGTCTCGTGGCAAGCGGGCAACCTGCCAGGGCCGCCACGAGACGCCCGGGACGCAACTCGGACGGCCGCAACGGCTCCGAACCCCCCACCTAAACCCTCCGCGTAAACGTCAGCGCCACGATCCGCTTCGCGCCGCCCGCCCGAAGGGCGGCGGCGCAGGCGGTCAAGGTGGCGCCGGTCGTGAGGACGTCGTCGATCAGGAGGACGCTGCGGGGGGAGTCGGCGATCGGCTCGATTCGGGGCGGGTGGCCGATCCGGTCGGCACGGCGGCGGCCGACCTGGTGGCCCGAGCCGCGGCGGGCCAGGCAGGCGACGGGCTCGGTCCCGAGCCTCGCCGCCAATGCCGTCGCCAGCTCACCGGCGGGATCGAAGCCACGGCGCCGCCGCCTCGCGGGAGCGGCCGGGACCGAGACGATCGTCCCGCCGAGCAGATGGGCGGGCACCAGCCGGTGCATCCGCTCGGCCATCACCTCCGCCACGGGCAGGAGCCGCCGGAACTTCAGCGCCCCGACCAGCGCCCGCGCCACCCTTTCGTGCGGCGCCGAGGACCAGGCCCGGTCGACCCCCGGCGGCCCGCCCGCCGACAACGGCCGCGCCGCCGCCAACGAGCGCGAGCACCGGGTGCAGAGCACCGCCTCGGCCCGACACCCGCGCCCGCACGCCGCGCAAAGCGGCGGCGCAAGCAGGGCGGAGACGAGGCGGACGGGGTCCATCCCCCGACCATGGCCAAGAAATGCGCACGCGTGGCGCGCAGAAAGTCAGAGCTTTGTGCCCGCGGGGCCTCGAACCTGACCGCGGACGCCCAGGATCGCGCCGATGACGACGCTGCGCACCGGGATCTCGGCCCCCGGCAGGACGATCGCGTCCTTGATCCGGCTTCCCGCCCCGACCCTGGCGCCGTCGCCGATCACCGCCGGGCCGTCGATCCGCACGTCGTCGCCGACCTCGCACCCCGGGCCGAGCAGCACCGGGCCTTCGAGGTCCGGCTCGTCCTCCGCCGGCGTCCCGCTGCGAAAGCCGTCGACCATCTCCCCCACCCGCTCGACCTGGACCGCGCCGGTGAGAGCGTCGAAGTTGCCTTCACGCAACTCGTCCAGGTTCCCGACGTCGTTCCAGTAGGCATCGATCTCGTGCGAGTAGAACGGCACGTCGCTCTCCAGCAGGCGGGGGAAGACGTCCATCGCCCAATCGGCGAAGCCCTCCGGATCGTCCGGCTTGGCCGCCTTGCTGGTCCCCGGCGCGGGAAAGAAGTCGAAGATCTCCTGGCGGAACATGTAGATGCCGCAGTTGGCCAGGTCCGAGAGCGCTTCGCTCGGCTGCGGCTTCTCCTGGAAGCCGCCGATCCGGCCCTCGGCGTCGGTGATCGCCACGCCGAACTGGGTCGTGTCCTCGACCCGCTTGGTCGCCAGCGTCGCGATCCCCTCGTGGCTCTCGTGGAAGGCGCGCATCGCCGTCAGGTCGATGTCGGTGAGCGCGTCGCCGGAGATGACGAGGAACTCGTCGCCGAGGAAGTCGGCCGCGTTGCGGACCCCGCCCGAGGTCCCCAGCAGCGCCTCCTCGCGGCTGTAGCTGAGCGAGACCCCGCACCCCGAGCCGTCGCCGAAGTGCCCTTCGATCAGGTCCGGGAACCAGTAGAGGTTCGCGATCGTCCGGTCGAAGCCGTGCTTCGCCAGCAGCCGCAGGATGTGCTCCATCACCGGCCGGTTCAGGACCGGCACCATCGGCTTCGGCATGTCGAAGGTGATCGGCCGCAGGCGCGTCCCCAGACCCGCCGCCAGGACCATCGCCCTCATCCCATCGCCTCCTTGAAGCGCTCGATCGGCTCGACCGTATCGGCGTCGACGCCGCGCTGCCGGGCGATCTCCAGCGAGACCAGGTCGCCCAGCATCACCGTCCAGATCAAGCGCTCGATCCGCGTCTCCCCGGCCGACTCGACCCGCACCACCGCGGCCGCGTCCGACTCGATCGCCGCCGCGGTCAGCTCGAAGCGACGGGCCACGCGCGGGTGCTGATCACGGTCCTCGAGGAAGATCGCCGCGGGGCGCTCGTCGCCCGCCGACCCGGCCCAGCCGAGCAGCTCGTTGTGGTCGGCCTCGGGCAGCTCCCCGAACCAGGCGTGCAGCTTGGCGTTCTCGTTTACCTGCGTCTTCCAGCGGCGCGCCACCGGCGCGGTCAGGTCGGAGCCGTAGATCACCGGCACGGCGCCGGCGATCGTCGCGGCGATCTCGCGCGCCTGCTGCCGCAGCGTCTCGGTCTGCTCGCCGAGGAACGCCGCGGCGGCGTCGACCTCGGTGTGGAGGCGCGGCGCGATGCCCGCCAGCCAGGCGGCCTCGGCGGCGACGACGACCATGTAGGCGACCGCGGCGCGCGGCTGGAAGATCCCCGGCAGGCCGACCACCGGCACGCCGGTCTCGCGCGCCCGCTCGACCAGCCGGCCGCCGACGCTCGCGACGAGCCGGTTCGCGCCGAGCGCCTCGGCCGCGTCGAAGCAGGCCAGGGTCTCCTCCGTCCCGCCCGAGTAACTCGAGCAGAGGACCGTCCACGCGGGCGTCGCCCAGCTCGGCAGCGCGTAGCCGCGGACCGTCACCAGGGGCCCGGTGAGGCGGTCGCCGAGCACCGCCGCGGCGAGGTCGCCGCCGATCGCCGAGCCGCCCATCCCGCAGACGAAGAGACCGGCCGAGGGAGCCGGCTGGACGAGCCGCGCCGATTCGATGCGCCAGAGCGCGTCGCGGAGCTGGTCGGGGATGGCGAGGACGTCGTCGATCATCGTCGGGAGCTAGATCGCAACTCTCTCATTCTCGGCGAGCATCGCGTCAACAACTTGTGCCCCGGGGGCCACCGTGGCACCGGCGCCGAGGATCGAGCCGCTCACCCGCGCCCCCTCGCCGACCGTACACCCCGGCAGCAGCACCGAGGTCTCGACCGTCGCCTCGGCCTCGACCGCGCACCCGGCCGAGACGACCGCCCGTGGCCCCACCCGGGCGGTCGCGGCCAGCGCGCAGTCGGCGCCGACGAACATCCCCGGCGCGGTCGCGCGCACGCCGGTCGCCACCCGCCCCTCGAGGATGTCCCAGGTCGCCTGCAGATATCGCTCGGGGGTGCCGATGTCCATCCAGTACCCATCCAGGCGCAAGGCGCAAAGCCCGTTGCCGACGAGCCGGGGGAAGACCTCGTGCTCGATCGAGAACTGGCGCCCCGGCGGGATCAGGTCGAGGACCGAGCGCTCGAGCACGTAGGCGCCCGCGTTGATCTCGCCCGGCACCTCCTCGCCGGTCTTCTCGGTGAAGGCGAGCACCGCCCCGGCCGCGTCGCACTCGACCAGTCCGTAGACGGAGGAGTCCTCGACCGGGTAGAGGCCGATCGTCGCCCGCGCGCCGCGCTCCTCGTGGGCGCGCAGCAGCCGGCCGAGGTCGAGATCGGTGAGGACGTCCCCGTTCAGCGCCAGGAAGCGGTCTTCGAGCCGGTCGCCGAGCGATTCGGCCGCGTAGCGGATCGCCCCGGCGGTGCCCCGGCGGTCGGGCTCGACCACGTAGGTGAGCGCGACCCCGGCGTGCTCGCCGTCACCGAGCGCCTCGCGCAGCTGGTCGGGCAGGAAGCCGCAGGCGAGCACCGCCTCGGTCACCCCGTGCCGGGCCAGCCACTCGATCATGTAACCGAGGAAGGGGCGATCGACCAGCGTCAGGGCCGGCTTGGGGACGGTGTCGGTGAGCGGGCGGAGGCGCGTGCCCATCCCCCCGACCAGCACGATCGCCTGCATGGCGGGGACCCTACGGGACTTTGCTGGCGGCCGCGCGCGGCTTGCGGCCAATTCCCTCATATTCGAAACCCGCGGCGGCCATCGCCGCCGGGTCGAGGAAGTTGCGGCCGTCGACCAGCAGCGGGTGCGCCATCGCCGCCGCGGCGGCGGCCCAGTCGAGGTCGCGGAACTCGGCCCACTCGGTGACCAGGACGACGGCGTCGGCGCCCTCCAGCGCGGCCATCGCCGAATCGGCCATCTCGACCGAGGTCAGCATCTCGCTCGCCCGCTCGATCGCGACCGGGTCGTAGGCGACGACCTCCGCCCCCTCGCCCTGCAGGCGCGCCGCCAGCACCAGGCTCGAGGCTTCGCGCATGTCGTCGGTGTCGGGCTTGAAGGCGAGCCCGAGGAGCGCCACCCGCTTGCCGAGCAGCGAGCCGAGGTGCTTCTCCAGCTTGCCGACGACGCGCCGCTTCTGCAGCTCGTTCACCTCGATCACCGAGGTCAGCAGCTGGAAGTGGTACCCGGTGTTGCCGGCCAGCATCTTCAGCGCCGAGACGTCCTTGGGGAAGCAGGAGCCGCCGTAGCCGATCCCGGCACGCAGGAACGAAGAGCCGATGCGCGTGTCGGCGCCCATCCCGCGGGCGACCTCGCCGACGTCGGCGCCGACCTCCTCGCAGACGTTGGCGATCTCGTTGATGAAGGAGATCTTGGTCGCCAGGAAGGCGTTCGAGGCGAGCTTGATCATCTCGGCGCTGGCGACGTCGGTGTGGAGGATCTCGCCCTCGGCGCCGAGCGGCGCGTAGAGCTCGGCGACCGCGGCGGCGGCCTCCTCGTCACCGGCGTCGGCGCCGATCACCACCCGGTCGGGGTGCATGAAGTCGGCGACCGCGGTGCCCTCCTTGAGGAACTCGGGGCAGGAGACGTAGGCGAGGCCGGGCACGTCGCGGCGGATCGACTGGCCGGTGCCGGCGGGCACCGTGCTCTTCATCACCAGCACGTGGTCGGAGTCCTCGGGCAGCTCGGCGACCACCGCGCGCACGCGCGAGAGGTCGGCGTCGCCGGAATAGGTCGGCGGCGTGTCGACGCAGGTGAAGAGCAGCCGGGCGCCGCCCAGCAGCTCGCCCATGTCGGTGGTGAAGGTGATCCGCCCGGCGTTGCGGCGGATCATCTCGGTCAGCCCCGGCTCGTGGATCGTCACCTCGCCGCGCGAGAGCGCCTCGACCTTCTCGGGCAGGATGTCGCGGGCGATCACCCGGTGCCCGAGCTCGGCGAAGCAGGCCGCGGTCACCAGACCGACCCAGCCGACTCCGATCACTCCGACTGCATCGCGTTCGCTCATTCGACTTCGCTTCCCTTCTTCGCGGTTTTTCTCTGCGGCACGATCACGTGGCAGGACTCGGCGATCCCCATCATCTGCTCGTTGGTCAGCGACTGCTGCAGGCTGTTGGAGATCCAGTAGGTGTTTTCGCCGCGGTGCCAGGCGACCAGCTTGATCTGGCCGCTGTCGGTGTAGATCGAGTAGTCGCG
Source organism: Solirubrobacterales bacterium (assembly GCA_035547715.1). Classification (GTDB taxonomy): domain Bacteria; phylum Actinomycetota; class Thermoleophilia; order Solirubrobacterales; family 70-9; genus VAYN01. The sequence goes on along the minus strand of DASZUH010000498.1, from coordinate 6,710 downwards.
CCCGTCGACGGTCCGTTCTTCGGTCGGGTCGTCGAGGATCGGCGGGTCTTCCCAGCCGCGGATCCCCTGTACCCCGAAGTACGTTTCTTCGTATTCGGGCCGGTAGATGCCGACCATCCGATAGGCCGCGTGGCGTTCCTTTTCCTTGTCTTTGAGGTGGTACACGTACGGATTGACGACGTGTTCGTAGGAGTTCGATTCCTGGTAGAAGGCGCCTTCGGGCAAGCGGGTCGGGTAGAAGACCGGGAAGCCGCCGCCGACGTGACGGGCCACCCTTTCGCCCATCTCCTGGCCCGCTTCGACCGCCGACACCAGTTCGTCGCCGCCCGGCGGCGTGTGGTGCGCCTTCTTGTGGTGCGCCTTCTTGCCCTTGCCGTTCTTCGACTTCTGCCCGCCGTTCTTCTTCTTCGTTTCCGGCTTTTCTTCCGGGAAGTCGTTCCGGTGCGAGTCGTAGCCCGCTTCGCCGAGGAATTCCTTGACCGCGTGGTGGACTTCTTCGGGGTTGGCGTAGACGAAGCTCGGCCCGAGTTCGGCCGGGAAGTGGACCTGGTTCACTTCGGAGTTACGCGATTCGTAGAGCAGGTCCAGCAACGTGATCAGCGTCGTGCCCTTGGTGATGTCGGAGGTCGTGTATTCGGTGAGGATGTCGACCAGGTTGTGGTTGTCGGTGATCAGGTCGGTCGGCGAGACCTGGTGCCGCGCCTGGCTGAGGAAGTTCTGCTGGCGCGCCGAGCGGACGATGTCGGTGTCGGTGTGGCGGTAGCGCACGTACTGGAGCGCTTTTTTCCCGCAGAGCTTCTGGTAACCGGGCTTGATGTCGATTTCGGCATATTCTTCTTCCGGCGGCACGCCGACGTTCGAGTGGTAGTAGCGGCGGTCGACGTCGGTGTAGACGCAGCCGATCGCGTCGACGGCGCGGACGAAGCCGAGGAAGTCGATGTTGACGACGTGGTTGATTTTCAGCCCGGTCAGTTCCTTGACCACTTTCAAGGTCAGTTTCGGACCGCCGTAGGCGTAGGCGGCATTGAATTTTTCGACGCCGTGACCGGGGATTTCGACCTTCAGGTCGCGGGGGATCGACATCACCGAGATCAGTTCCTGTTCGGGGTCGAGGCGGAGCAGGATCGTCGTGTCGGAGCGGCCGAATTCTTCTTCGAATTCCGGGCGTTTGTCGGAGCCGAGGATCAGGATCGTCTCCGGTTCGCCCCCGTCGACTTCGAGTTCGAGTTCTTCTTCGGTTTCTTCCTGCACGACCTTGTTGTGGCCGAGCGCGTGGGCGATCGAGTCGATGTAGAGGAGGATCGCCGAGGCGGTCGCGGCGGCGGTGACCGCGACGATGATCAGGCCCGCGAGGCTGAAGCGCCACCAGTAGCGCTTCTTCTTCGGCGGCGGCGTGCCGTCGCCCTCGGGGGGCGGCTTGCGGGTCCCGCCGTAGCCGGGCGGCATCGGGGTCCTACTCATCGAGCCGCTCCGGGATCCGGGTCAGGAACGACTCGAGCGCCTGCCGGTAGGCCTCCAACGAGGAGACCGAGACCCACTCGTCCGGGCCGTGATGCCCGGCGCCGACCGGGCCGAACTCGACCGCCGGCACGCCCGCCCGCAGGAAGGACACCGCATCGGAGGCGCCGTCGCGCCCGACGCTCATCGTCTCCGAGCCGTGGTGGGTGGCCGAGGCCTCGCGCAGGCCGAGCACGAAGGGCGATTCGCGATCGACGGTCGCCGGCGGCCGCACCAGCAGCGGCTCGGCCTTGACCCCGGGCAGCGCTCGGACCGCCTCGAGGAGCGCATCGGGATCCTGGCCGGGCAGGTAGCGGATATCGACGTCGATCACGCATCGGTCGGGCACCTTGTTCAGAGCGTCGCCGCCCCAGATCCGCCCCAGATTTATCGACGGGCGGTCGAACAACTCCGAACTCTGTCGGGCAAACGGTAGCGACTCGATACTCCGGAAAACGTCGATCGCCTTCAGGACGGCGTTGTCGCCGAGCCAGGGGGTGGCGCCGTGGGCCGCCGTACCCCCCACCTCGAGCCGCAGCGCCAGCACGCCCTTCGCCTCGACCCCGATGTGCATGTCGGTCGGCTCGCCGGTGATCGCGAAGTCGCCGAGGAAGCCGGAATCGACCAACCGGTCGCAGCCGCGATCCTCCCCCTCCTCGGACTCCTCGTCGCCGACGATCCCGAGGCGCACCCGCACCCGGTCCTGATCGCGCAGCGCCGCGGTGACGACCATCATCGCCGCGATCGCGCCCTTCATGTCGTAGGCGCCGCGCCCGTAGAGGCGATCGCCGTCGAGCCGCGGCTCGAACTGTCCGGCGTGGGCGGGAACGACGTCGATGTGGCCCTCCAGGACGACGGTCGGAGCCGCCGCGGGCCCGACCTCGGCCTGCACCACCGGCAATCCCCGCACCGTCTCGCGGGTCGCCTCGATATCTCGCGCCTCCAGCCACGCTTCCACAAAACCCGCGCACTCGACAATGCTTCGGTCATCGCAGGTTTCATAGGCGATGAGGCGCTTGGCGAGGGGCAGAAGGTCTGACTGGGAAGGGTTCATGAGGTTTGCGAGGGGGAGGATCCGGTCATCTCGTTCCGGAATCCGCCGCTTCGCGACATTCCTCCACGTGATGACCGGATCCTCCCACCGGCGTGCGTCGGTGGATCCGACCGCTCCCTGGTCACGATCACACTTGATGCCGGATCGAAGGGATGGACCCGCACGAGGCCCCGAATCAGCGACCGACGCAAAGCCCCCGTCAGTCGGCCCCCGGGGGCTCCGTTCATCCCTCGGCGATGCTGAGGAACATCTCGGCGCGCTGTTTGTCTTTCACCGCGCGCGACCACTCGGCCGAGCCGGACTCGCTCTCGTCGACGCGACGTTCGGCGTCGGACAGTTCCGCTTTGAGGGCGCCGGTGTCGAGATCCTCCGGCGGCACCGCTTCCTCGACCAGCACCCGGGCGATGTTGTCGAAGACCTGCAGCCAGCCGTGCGACTGCGCGTAGCGTTTCGTCTCCGAGTCGGAGACGTGCAGGCGCAGCATCGTCGGCTGCAGCGCGCCGAGCACCGGGGCATGGTTGGCGAGGATGCCGATTTCGCCGACTTCGGTGCGGGTCGAGAGCTGCCGCACTTCGCCCCTGAAGACCTCCCCCTCCGGGGTGAGGACTTCGACGTCCAGCATGTGCTCGGCGGCCAACTTTCTCTGGCTCCCTAGGCTTTCGCGGCGGCGTTCTCGGTGACCTGGTCGATGCCGCCCTGCATGTAGAAGGCGCCCTCGGGCAGGTCGTCGTGCTCGCCGTCGAGGATCTCGCGGAAGCCGCGCACCGTCTCCGAGACCGGCACGTACTCGCCGGAACGGCCGGTGAACTGTTCGGCGACGAAGAACGGCTGCGAGAGGAAGCGCTCGATCTTGCGGGCGCGCGACACGGTCTGACGGTCCTCGTCGGAGAGCTCGTCGATACCGAGGATCGCGATGATGTCCTGGAGCTCTTTGTAGCGCTGCAGGACCTCCTGGACCTCGGTCGCGGTGCGATAGTGCTCGTCGCCGACGACGTCCGGCTTGAGGATCGTCGAGGTCGAGTCGAGCGGGTCGACCGCCGGGTAGATCCCTTTCTCGGAGATCGCCCGCGAGAGCGCGGTGGTCGCGTTGAGGTGGGCGAACACCGAGGCCGGGGCCGGGTCGGTGTAGTCGTCGGCGGGGACGTAGACGGCCTGGATCGAGGTCACCGAGCCGCGGTCGGTCGAGGTGATCCGCTCCTGCAGGCCGCCCATCTCGGTCTCCAGCGTCGGCTGGTAGCCGACCGCCGAAGGCATGCGCCCGAGGAGCGCCGAGACCTCGGAGCCCGCCTGGACGAAGCGGAAGATGTTGTCGATGAAGAGCAGCACGTCCTGGCCGCCCTGCTCGCGGTAGTACTCGGCCATCGTCAGGCCGGACAGGGCGACACGCAGGCGCGCTCCGGGCGGCTCGTTCATCTGGCCGAAGACCAGCATCGTTTTCGAGATGACGCCGCTTTCTTTCATCTCGAGCCAGAGGTCGTTGCCCTCGCGCGAGCGCTCGCCGACGCCGACGAACGCCGACAGGCCCTCGTGCTCCTCGGCGATGTTGCGGATCAGCTCCTGGATCAGAACGGTCTTGCCGACGCCGGCGCCGCCGAACAGCCCGACCTTGCCGCCTTTGGCGTACGGCGCGAGCAGGTCGATGACCTTGATCCCGGTCTCCAGGATCTCCTGGGTCGGGGTCAGGTCGGAGGCCTTCGGGGCGGGCCGGTGGATCGGCCAACGCTCGGTGTCCGCCGGGACCTCGTCGCCGTTGTCGATCGGGTCGCCGAGCAGGTTGAAGATGCGGCCGAGGGTGACGTCGCCGACCGGGACCGTGATCGGACCGCCGGTGTCGCGGACCCGGTCGCCGCGCTGGACGCCGTCGGTGGCGTCCATGGCGACCGCGCGGACGCGGTCGTCGCCGAGGTGCTGCTGGACCTCGCAGACCAGCTCGGTGTCTTCACCGAGGTCGTTGCCACGGCTCTCGATCACGATCGCCGAGTAGATCTCCGGCAGCCCGTCGGGGAAGAGCGCGTCGACCACCACCCCGGTGACCTGCTCCACCCGCCCGATGTTCTGCCCTGCTCCGTTGCCGTTGCCGTTCTCAGCCAATTTGATCTGGGTCCTTTTTCCTGGTCTTCGAATTCTCGTAAATTTTCTTGGAATTTTTGGCGACGGCGCTCGAAGCCGCTAACTGAGAGCCTCGGCGCCGGCGACGACCTCGAGGATCTCCTGGGTGATTTCCGCCTGGCGGGCGCGGTTCATCTCCAGGGTCAGTTCGTCGTTGATCGATTCCGCGTTCTCGGCCGCGTTGCGCATCGCGGTCATCCGCGCGCCGAGCTCCGAGGCGGAGGACTCGAGCAGCGCCCGGTAGACCGAGATCGTCACGTACTCGGGGATCAGCCGGCCGAGCAGCTCCTCGGCTTCGGGCTCGAAGAACCACTCGGATCTGGCCTGCGGCCGATCCGCGTCCTCCTCGGTCGTCGCCTCCTCCTCGGCCTCCGCCCCCTCGCCGACGACCTCGGCCTGCTGCAGCGGCAGCAGGGTCTGGCGCCAGACGTGCTGGGTGAGCGGCGAGACGAAGCGGTTGTAGATCATCTCGACCCGGTCGACCTCCTCGTCGACGTACTGCGCGGTCAGCGCCTCGCCGATGTCGCGCGCGTCGGCGAAGGCCGGGCGATCGGTGAAGCCGACGTATTCGCCCGCCAGCTCCTGTTTGCGGAAGGTCAGCGCCGAGACGCCCTTGCGGCCGACGACCGAGAAGATCGGCTCCGCCCCTTCGCCGCGGACGCGGTCGGCGGCCCGCATCCCCTCGCGGATGATGTTCGAGTTGAAGGCGCCGGCCAGGCCGCGATCACCGGTGATCAGGACGATGCCGACCCGCTTGACATCCTCGCGCTCGACCAGGACCGGGATGCGCGGCACGCCGGTCGTGTGGGCGGAGGCGATCCGGGTCAGTTTCCGCATCCCCTCGGAATAGGGGCGCAGGTCTTCGATCCGCTGTTCGGAGCGGCGCAGGCGCGCCGCCGCGACCATCTCCATCGCGCGCGTGATCTTCTGGATGTTCGCGATCGACGCGATGCGGCTTTTGACTTCCTTCTGCGAGGCCATGACGGTTCTCCGTGGCGGCTAGGAAGCCGCGGGTGCCTCCGCTTTTTTCGGCTCGAGCTCGCCGGCCTCGACCGGGTCGCCGTGCTCGTCGAAGTCGGGGCCGAAGTCCTCGATGAAGGCGCCGATCGCGTTGCCGAGCGCCTCCTCGTCGGCGTCCTCCAGCTTGCCGGTCGACTCGATCCGGTCGAGCAGGTCCTGGTGTTCGGAGTGCAGGCGCACGCGCAGATCGCCGAGGAACTCGGAGACGCGCTCGACTTTGATCCGGTCGAGGTAGCCGCCGGTGCCCGAGTAGATCGAGGCGACCTGGTCGGCGACACCGAGCGGTTCGCGCTCTTTCTGTTTCAGCAGCTCGACCAGGCGTTGGCCGCGGGTCAGCGCTTTCTGCGTCTCGGGGTCGAGCTCGGAGCCGAACTGGGCAAAGGCCTCGAGGTCGCGGTACTGGGAGAGGTCGAGGCGGAGTTTTCCGGCCACCTTCTTCATCGCCTTGGTCTGCGCGTTGCCGCCGACCCGGGAGACCGAGATGCCGACGTTGATCGCCGGGCGGACGCCGGAGAAGAAGAGGTCCGACTCGAGGAAGATCTGGCCGTCGGTGATCGAGATGACGTTGGTCGGGATGTAGGCCGAGACGTCGGAGGCCTGGGTCTCGATGATCGGCAGCGCCGTCAGCGAGCCGCCGCCGAGCTCGTCGTTCAGTTTCACCGCCCGCTCGAGCAGCCGCGAGTGCAGGTAGAAGACGTCGCCCGGGTAGGCCTCGCGACCGGGCGGGCGCCGCAGCAGCAGCGACATCTGGCGGTACGCGGAGGCGTGCTTGGTGAGGTCGTCGTAGACGCAGAGGGCGGCTTTGCCGTTGTAGAGGAAGTGCTCGCCCATTGCGCAGCCGGCGTAGGGGGCGATGTACTTGATCGGCGCCGCCTCGTCGGCCGGCGCAGCGACGATGATCGTGTTCTCCATCGCGCCGTTTTCCTCCAGCGTCTCTTTCAGCTGGACGACGGTGGACATCCGCTGCCCGATCGCGACGTAGATGCAGATCAGGTCCTTGTCCTTGTTGTTGATGATCGTGTCGATCGCG
>DASZUH010000497.1:0-24292 GCA_035547715.1 Solirubrobacterales bacterium | reverse complement strand
CCGAAAACTTGCCATATAGGCAAGTTTTCGGCCCATCAACATGAGGCCTGTCATGGACCTTGGGCGTTCGTGGCGGATCACGCGCCTCTCTACCCGCGGGACGCACGGACCCTTGACCTCTCCCCGCACCCTCGGCCGTCCCGGCCACGGCCACAGCCCGCCCGGGTCGTGGACGGGACGGCCGCGTCCCTTTCCCAGCTGGGCGGTGGGGTGGAATCGCTCTCCTAGCGGGCGTCGTGGACGAGGTCGCCGGCGACCATCGTCGCCAGGACGGCGGCGTTGCGGCACTGCTCGGGGGTTGCGGCGAGGGGGTCGACCTCCAGGGCCGCGAGGTCGGCTACGTGGCCGGGGGCGAGCTTGCCGCGGTCCGGGGCCATCGCCACCGCCGCGGCGCCGGTGGTGTAGAGAGCGAGGGCCTGCTCGGCGGTGATGGCCTCCTGGGGGCCGACCGGCTCGTCGCGGCCTTCGATCGAGCGGGTGCGCATCTGCCAGAAGGCCCAGAGCGGGGCGATCGGGGCCTCGACGCCGTGGCCGGTGCCGTCGCTGCCGCCGCCGACGACGGCGCCCGACTCGAGCCAGCTCCGCATCGGGTGGGCGCGGCCGATCGCCTCGGCGCCGAAGCGCCGCACCAGCCCCGGCCCGAAGGTGTACTGGAGCGGCGACTGGGTGGCGACGAGGACGTCGAGGTCGCGGATCCGCGCCATCTGCTCGGCCGCGGGCCAGAGGTAGGCGTGGATCGCGGTGAAGCCGAGCCCGCGCAGCGGCCGCACCGCCGCCGCCCTCGCGCAGGCCGCGATGAAGAGGTCGATCGCCGCCGAGCCGACGCAGTGGACGCCGAGCCCGGCGCCGGTCGCCGCCGCCCACTCCGCGTATTCGTTCAGCCCCGCGGTCGAGGTGGTCTGGTTGCCGCGGTAGCCATCGGTCCCCGGCCACGGCTCGTACAGGAGGGCGGTGCCGAGCGAGCCGCCGCCGTCGAGGAAGAGCTTCCACGGGCCGATCCGCCAGAAATCACCGTCGCGATTCGCCAGGTCGACCCCGGCCGCGGCGAACGCCGCCGCCCGCTCGGCCGGCGGCACCTCGCCATCGCCGAGCGGCATCCCGGTCACCCGCAGCGACAGCTCGCCGCGCTCGGCCGCCGCCGCGTAGGCGAGCATCTCCTCGGCCTCGAGCGCCGGGTCGACGACGCCGGTGATCCCGGCCGCGACGAAGCGGGGCTGGATCGCCCGCAGCCGGCGCAGCCGATCCTCCAGGCTCGGCGCCGGCATCGCCCGCTCGACCAGCTCGGCCGCCGGGCGCTCGATCAGGAAGCCGGTCGGCTCACCCGCCGCGTCGCGCTCGATCACGCCGCCGGGCGGATCGGCCGTCCCGGCGCCGACCCCCGCCGCACGCAGGGCGCCGCTCGAGACGAGCGCGTCGTGCGAGCGGCGGTCGAGGAAGACGGGCCGCCCACCGGCCGCCTCGTCGAGCTCGGCCGCGGTGGGGAAGCGGCCCTCGGCGAGCGACTCGGGATCGATCCCGGCGCGCCCGGCCAGCCACTCCCGCTCCGGGTTGGCGGCGGCGAACTCGCGCAGCCGCGCCAGCACCTCCGACACGCTGACCGCGTCGCCGACCTCGAGTTCCTCGGTCCCGCGCCCGCCCCACGACATATGTACGTGCGAGTCGATCAGCCCCGGGACGACCGTCCCCGGCAGCTCCAGCTCGGGCGTCCCGGCGGGCACCGAGCCGAGCGCCTCGTCCCGCGTCCCGGCGGCGACCACGCGCCCCTCGACGATCCCGAGCGCCTCGACCCGCGGGCGCCCCGGATCCATCGTGACGATGTCGCCGCGGACCACCAGCGGGCCGGCACCACCGACGCCGCGATCGGCCTTGGGGGTTGACACGGGGCCCATCTCGGTGGATTGTATCCAACTGTCTAAGGATGAAATCCAATCTTCATCCCGAGGGCCAAGGAGGAGAAACCCGATTGCCGGGAGCATTCGGGATGAAGCTGCACGAGCCACCCCAGTTTGCCACGCTCAATTGTCGTACGCAAAATCTGCGATTTGGGATACAAAACATGCTAGATTGGCGACACAACGCTGGGCGTCCGACCCCGACTTCATAGGAGACCGCTGAGACATGGATCAACCCAACGACGGCAAGCAGTCCAACCCCGACCGGCAGAAGTTGCTTGAACAGGGCGGTCTCCTCGACGAGGACGGGCTGAGCCGCCGCAAGCTGCTGAAACTGGGCGGGATGGGCGCGGGCGCGCTTGCCCTGCCGGCGATCCTTGCCGCCTGCGGTGGCGGCGGCTCCTCCTCCGCCGGCGGCGGGTCCACCAGCGGCGGCGGTGGCGGCGGTGAAAGCGAAGAGAACCCCGAACTCACCAAGCTCCTCGACGGCATCGAATCGAAGCAGGTGATCATCGGCAACTACGGCGGCGACACCGAGGAAGTCCGCAAGAAGGTCTTCTGGGAACCGTTCGAAGCGCGGACCGGGGTGCAGGTCATCTCGGCGGACGCGGGCTCGCTCGCGGTACCCATGCTGATGGGCGAAATCCCGACCAAGTGGGACGCCGTCCACGGTTCGATCACGGAATCGTATGCCGCCCAGATCCACGGCAAGAAAAAGCTCCCGACCGTGCCGAAGATCGCCTACGAGGACCTGATCCTGCCGGCGAAATTCCAGCCGTACATGTGGCAGTCGTTCTTCCTCGCGTACGTTCCCGGCATGATCGCGGGCACCTACAGCGGCGCGCAGCCGGAATCGTGGGCCGACTTCTTCGACACCAAGAAGTTCCCCGGGAAGCGCGGCTGGCCGGCCGAATACTTCATCGGCGGCCAGTTCGAAGCGGCACTGATGGCCGACGGCGTCAACCCCGACGAAATGTATCCGCTCGATATCGAACGGGCCCAGGCCAAGATCGCCTCGATCTTCGACGACCTCGTCATCTACACCGAGTACGCCCAGGCGCAGTCGTTCCTCACCTCGAAAACGGCGACGATGTCCTACGGGCCGAACGGCCTCTGGAAAGAGCTCGAAGACAAAGGCGTCGAAATGGCGACGGTCTGGGGCGCGAACCCGGTGCTCGACGCGAACGGGATGAACATCATGCCCGAAGCCCCCAACCTCGACGCCGTCCAGGCGCTGGCGGCCTACTGCGCCCAGCCGAAGCTGCAGGCCGAATTCGCCCAGCTGACGAACTACGGCCCGCCGTCGAAGGAGGCGTTCGAAGAGCTGACGCCGGAACAGGTCGAAGCGCTGCCGAACGCGCCACAGCGCAAGAACGCCTTCCACGACGACCCGGTCTACAACGCCGAACACCAGGCGGAAATCGAAAAGGCGATGCAGGAAGTATTCGCCGAAGCATGACGTTTCTCTGCCACCACGAACCGAGCCCGGCGCGATGAGCATCGATCCCGCCGCGACCGCCTCCGTCGACCCAGCCCCCCGGGTCGACGGAGGCGGCTGGCTCGGCAGCCTCAACAACGCCTTCGGCGGCTCCGGCGCGCGCTGGCTCCTGGTGCCGCCGATCCTCTTCCTCGGCCTGCTGCTGCTGGTGCCGCTGGTCTACCTCTTCGTGCTCGCGCTCGAACACGGCGCCGGCGGCAAGACCGGCTTCGGCGAAGCCTTCGGCGATCACCTCTTCTGGCAGTCGATGTGGCGGACCTTCGTCCTCGCCGCCATCGTCTCGGCCTTCACGGTCGTCTTCGGCACGCTCTACGCGATCGCCGTCGCGGCGGCGCCGAAATGGTTGGCGATCCTCCTCCTCGTCGCCCTCTTCACGATCTTCTGGACCTCGCTGCTGGTCCGCACCTACGGCTGGATGCTGCTCGACCTGCCGCAGGGCGGGATCTACTGGTTCCTGCACACGCTCGGGCTGCGCGACAAGCCGCTGGAAATCTTCCAGACCAACACCGCTTCCTACCCGGCGATGGTCCACGTGATGATGCCCTACGTGGTGCTGCCGGTCCTCGCCGGCACGCGCCAGCTCGACCCGATGCAGATCCGCGCCGCCCGCGTGCTCGGCGCCAAGGCGCCGCTGATCCTCTGGAAGGTGCTGCTGCCGGCGCTGCGCGGCGGCATCGTCGCCGGCGCCGTCCTCGTCTTCGTCATGTCGCTCGGCTTCTACGTCACCCCGACCCTGCTCGGCGATCCGACCAAGCAGCTGGTCGCCTCGACCATCGGCCACGACTTCAGCGTCCCCGGCGCCGCCCCGACCGCCGCCGCGATGAGCCTCGCCCTGCTCGCCGTCGTCGTGATCGTCTACGTGATCGCCGACAAGGTCTTCCGCGTCTCGGAGACCTGGGGAGGCGACGCGCTGTGAGCGCGGAGCGGGAGGAGCTGTCGTGAGCCCGGAACTGAAGCTCGGCCTGGGGATCTCCCGCGGCGTCTTCTGGGCGCTCGGGATCCTGCTCGGCATCTTCCTCATCCTGCCGCTGCTGATCGTCGTCCCGACCTCCTGGACCAACGGCCAGCTGGTCGAATTCCCGCCGCACGGCTTCTCGCTGCAGTGGTACGAAGCGGTCTTCGAAACCTCGCAGTGGACGGAAGCGTTCTGGGTCTCGCTGAAAGTCGCCTTCTTCGGCTCGATCATCGCCACCGTGCTGGGGACGGCGATCGCGCTCGGGATGCGCCGCGTCGCCCGCGGCCGCGGGACCCGCGTCGCCCAGAGCCTCTTCATCCTGCCGCTGGCGATCCCCTACGTCAGCTACGCGCTCGGCCTCTACCAGCTGGTCAACAAGGCGCTGCCGAGCTCGCTCAACGAAACGCTGATCCCGCTGATCTTCGCCGAGTCGGTGATCGCGATGCCGCTCGTCTACGTGGTGATCGCGGGCGCCCTCTCGCAGGTCGACCCGCGGCTCGGCCGTGCCGCCGCGACGATGGGCGCGCGCTGGCCGACGATCCTCTGGCGGATCGACCTGCCGCTGGTGAAGATGGGGATCATCGCGGGCTTCATCTTCGCCTTCGCGACGATCCTCGACGAGGCGACCCTGGCGCTCTTTCTGGCGCCGGTCACCGAAATCACGCTCGCCCAGCAGCTCTACCGCTCGGCGGCCGAAACGGTGACGCCGACCCTTTCCGCGGTCTCGACGATGATCACCTTGCTGGCGATCCTCGTGCTCGGTATCGGGACCCTGTTCAGCCGCCGCCGTGTCGGCGCGACCCAAGGAGGTGAGGCATGAGCACCGAGCTCAGCCTTGAGGACGTCCGAGTGCACCTCGGCGGCAAGGAGATCCTCTGCGGGGTCTCGATCGACATCCGGCCGGGTGAATTCCTCACCCTGCTCGGGCCCTCGGGCTCGGGCAAGACGACGACGCTGAACGTGATCGCCGGGCTGGTCGAGAACACCGGCGGCCACGTCCGCTTCGACGGCAAGTCGGTCGACAGGCGCCCCGCCCACGACCGTGACATCGGCCTCGTCTTCCAGTCCTACGCGCTCTTCCCGCACATGACCGTCGGCGACAACGTCGCCTTCCCGCTGCGCACGCGCAAGGTGCCGAAAGGCGAGCGCGGGGCGATCGTCGAGCGGATGCTCGAGCTGGTGCAGCTGCCGGGGACGGCGAAGCGCCGCGTCTCCTCGCTCTCGGGCGGGCAGCAGCAGCGGATCGCGCTGGCGCGGGCGCTGGCCCCGGCGCCGAGCGTGCTGCTCCTCGACGAGCCGATGGCGGCGCTCGACAAGCAGCTGCGCGAGGTGATGCAGATCGAACTGAAGCGGATCCACGAAGAGGTCGGCGTCACCACGGTCGCGGTCACCCACGACCAGACCGAGGCGATGACGATGTCGGACCGCGTGGCGATCATGCGCGACGGGCTGATCGAGCAGATCGGCACGCCGGAGGAGCTCTACCAGACGCCGGCGACCCTGTTCGCGGCCCGCTTCCTCGGCGAGACGAACCTCTTCGCGGTGGCCTCGGGGCGGCTCGAGGCCTTCAACTGCTCGGCGACGAAAGCGAAGGGGACGGCGGTGCTGCGGCCCGAGGACTTCGCCGTCGCCGACGGCAGTCGTGACCTGCCGACGATCGACGTGAAGGTGATCACCTCGAGCTACCAGGGCAACCGGTACCGGATCGACGTCGACCGCGGCCCGGACTGCGAGCCGCTGATCGTCTCGCTGCCGCCGACCACGGACCCGACCTCGATCGCCCCGGGCGTCGACCTGCGCCTCGGCCTGCTCGACCCGACCGGCGTGCACGTGGTCGAGGAAGAGGCGGCCTCCGAGCCGCCGTTGGTCTCGGCCGACATCGTCGTTCCCGCGTGATCCAGACGGTCCTCGGCGAGATCCCGGCCGCCGCGGCCGGGCGTGTCTCCATGCACGATCACCTGATCGCCGACTCGCGCATGCTGGCGCGGGCGGCGGCGACCGAGCCGCCGGACGGGGACCGGGTGACGACCCCGAACCTCGGCTGGCTGCGCTGGAACCTGCTCGGGATCGACGACAACCTGGTCCTCGGCGACGCCGCGCTGGCGACCGCGGAACTGCGGCGGGCCGGGGAGGCGGGGATCTCGACCCTGGTCGACCTGACCTCCTGGGGGCTCGGGCCGAGCCCGGCCGAGCTGCCCGCGATCTCCCGCGACGCGGGCGTCAACGTCGTCGCCGGGGTCGGCGTGTACCTGGACCGGCCGCACCCGGCGTGGATCGCCTCCCGTTCGGTCGACGAGCTGACCGCGACCCTGCTGCGCTCGCTCGAAGAGGAGCTCGAGGAGGGCTGCGGCTTTCGCGCCGGGATCATCGGGATCATCGGCACCGGTGAGCCGCTGAGCGACTCCGAAGAGCGCGTGTTGATGGCGAGCGCCGCGGCGGCGGGGGAGAGCGGCGCCTCGATGACCGTGCGGCTCGACGCGGACGCGCGGCGCGGGCCGGAGCTGATCGCGCGGATCGTCGCCGCCGGGTGCCCGGCCGAGCGGGTGATCCTCGGCAACGTCGACGAGTACATCGACCGCGACTATCACCGCGCGCTGGCGGCGACCGGGGCGACGCTCGAGTGGTGCTTCGGCAACGAGGCCCACCTGCGGCCCGGGCTGCGCGAGCCCTCCGACGGGGAGCGGATCGCGGCGCTGGTCCGGTTGCTCGCGGAAGACGGGATGGCGGAGCGCTGCGTTCTCGGTGGCTCTGTCTGGACCAAGACGCAGCTACGCGCCTTCGGTGGCTGCGGCTATGAGCACCTGCTGCGCAACGTCGTCCCGTCTCTTCAGGAGGGCGGCGTCTCCGACGCCGCGGTGGAGGCGATGCTCGTGTCGAATCCGGCCCGGTTGCTCGATCGGTGAGACCCGCCCCCGAGCACCAGGACGAGCGCCACCAACTGGGACGCCGCGACGATCGCGAAGGTGCCGCCGGCGCCGATCGCCGCGACCAGCGCGCCGCCGAGGATCGAGCCCGCCGCCATCCCGGCGTCCATGAACGAGGAGAAGATGCCGATGCCGCTGCCCCGCTCGTCGGGGTTGAGGCGCTCCGTCGCCAGCAGTGCCAGGGCCGGGAAGAGCGGCGCGAAGCCGAGGCCGAGGAGGACCGCGCCGGCCGCCGCGACGGCGAAGCCGTGGGCGACGGCGAGGGTCCCGAGCCCGGCTCCCACCGCGGCCAGCGCCGCCGCCGCGGTCGGCGCGGCGCCGAAGCGGTCGACCGAGCCGGCGAGGATGAGGCGGGCGACGATCACGCTGATCGCGAAGACGGTGAAGACGCTGACGGCGCTGGTCAGGCCGTCGGTGGAGAGGCCGCGGCCTTCGAGCGTGACGACGAGGAAGGTGACGATCAGCCCCTCGCCCGACCAGGCGATCAGCGAGGCGGCGCCGGGGCGGGCGACCAGTTTCAGCAGGTGCAGCGGGTGGCGGGGCGGGTGCTCGGGCTTCACCTCGATGCGGGGGGCGCCGGCGCCCATCGCGCAGATCGCGCAGCCGACGCCGAGCACGCCGCAGCCGATCCAGAGGGCGTGGTAGCCGCCGAGCGAGACCAGCGCCTGGCCCAGCTGCGGGCCGAGCGCGAGGCCCGCCCAGACGCTGACCCCGAAGATGCCGAGCGCGCGGCCGCGCTGCTCGGCCGGGACCAGGGCGATCACCCAGGCCATCAGCGCGGTGTTGGCGGCGGCGCTCGAGAGGCCGCTGACGAGGCGGCCGGCGGTGCCGACGAGGACGGTCGTCGCCAGCATCAGGACGACCAGCCCGACCGACATCGAGACGCCGCCGATGACGCTGACCCGGCGCAGGCCGTGGCGATCGGCGAAGCCGCCGAGCACCGGACGGAGCACGATCGCCACCACCGAGGAGGAGCCGACCAGCAGGCCCACGGTGCCCGCCGTCGCGCCCAGGTCGTCGATCGCGTAGCGCGCCAGAAGCGGCGCGGCCGCGCCGTTGACCAGGCAGAGGCAGGTCGAGGCGGCGAAGACCCACCAGAAGTCGTGTCCGAGACTGCGTCCAGAGTTAATGGACACAGCTTAGGAGAAAATGGATCCATCTAGGTATACTTCGGATCCCTTGAGATCGTCCGATTCACCGCAGACTGACGCTCCGCCGGTCCGCGGCGGCCGCGGCGCGATCGACGTCGCCGCCGAGCGCGCCCGCATCGCGCTCGGCGCCGAGGGCGTCGCGTCCCACCACCTGAACTCGGCCGGCTCGGCGCTGCCGAGCGCCGCGACGCTCGCCACCGTGATCGACCACCTCGTGCTGGAAGCCGAGATCGGGGGGTACGAGGCGGGCGCGGCGGCGCGGCCGCGGCTCGAGTCGGTCTACGAGGCGGCCGCCGCGATGATCGGCGTCGATGCGCGCGACGTCGCCCTGGTCGAGAGCGCGACGGTCGGCTGGCGGCGCGCCGTCGACGCGATGCGGCTCGGCGCCGGCGACCGCGTCCTCGCCACGCGCACCACCTACGTCAGCTCGGCGCTGCAGCTGCTGGAGCTGGAGCGGGTGGGCGTGAAGGTCGAGATCGTCCCCGACGCCGCCGACGAAAGCGGCCCCGACCTGGGCGCGTTCGAGGCGATGCTGGGGGCCGGGCCCGTCGCGCTGGTCGCCGCCACCCACGTGCCGACCTCCTCGGGGCGGGTCGAGCCGGTCGCCGCGATCGGCGCGCTGACCCGGGCCGGCGGCGTCCCCTACCTCCTCGACGCGACCCAGTCGGTCGGCCAGCTGCCGGTCGACGTCGGTGCGATCGGTTGCGACGCACTGGTCACCACCGGGCGCAAGTTCCTGCGCGCGCCGCGCGGCACCGGCTTCCTCTACGTCTCGCGGGCGCTGCTCGACCGGCTGCGGCCGAGCGCTCCCGACGTGCGCGGCGCGCAGTGGTCGGGCGAGCACGAGTTCGAGCTGGCCGATTCGGCGCGGCGCTTCGAGACCTGGGAGGCGGCGCACGCGCTGCGGCTCGGGCTCGGCGTGGCGCTGGCCGAGGCGCGGGCGACCGGGATCGAGAAGATCGCCGAGCACGTCGGCGGGCTGAGCGCGCTGCTGCGCGAGCGGCTGGTCGAGGAGGTGCCGGGCGCGCGGATCGCCGACCCGCCCGGCTCCGACAGCGGCATCGTCACCTTCGTGCTCGACGGCGAGGAGCCGCAGCGCACGCAGGAGCGGCTGGCCCGGGCCGGCTGCCACACGGTCGTCGTGCCCGCCTCCCACGGGCTCTGGGAACTGGGGCCGCGCGGGCTGCCCGGCGTCGTGCGAACCTCCTTCCACGTCTACAACGGCGAGGACGACATCGAGGCGGTGATCGAGGCGCTCTCGCCGTCGCCCGCGTCGGCGGCTTCCGCCGCCGACGGCGCGGAGCCGGTCGGCGCCGCGGTGCCCGCCGGGCTCTCCGCGCGCGGGACCGAGCGGTTCGACGTCGTCGTCGCGGGTGCCGGCGTCCACGGGCGGGCGGCGGCCTGGAACCTGGCGCGGCGTGGCCGGTCGGTGCTGCTGCTGGAGCGCGGCAGGCTCGGGCACGTCGAAGGCTCCTCGCACGGCGCGACCCGGATGATCCGGCGGGCCTATCCGTCGGCGGTCTGGGACGAGCTGGTCGATCGCGCCTACCGGGGCTGGGCGGACCTGATCGAGGCCTCCGGCGCGCCGCTGCTGACGACCACCGGCGGGCTCTACGCCCATCCGGCGGCCGAAGAAGGCGGCCTGCGCGGACCGGGGACCGAGTACGTCGACGCGACGCGGGCGCGGGAGATCTTCCCGGCGCTGGAGCTCGGCGAGGACTTCACGATCGTCCACGATCCGGCCGCCGGGGTGCTCGACGCGAGCGGCACGATGGCGGCGCTGCTCAAGCTCGGGCGCGGGGCGGGGGTCGAGGTGCGCGACGCGACCCCGCTGCTCTCCTGGAGCGAGGGCGACGACGGCGTGACGATCGAGACGCCGCGCGGCGCGATCGGGGCCGGCCACCTGGTCCTCTGCCCGGGTCCCTGGACCGGCGCGGTGGTTCCGGACCTGGCCGAGGTGCTGCGGGTCACGCGTATCGTCACGGTCGAATTCGACTCCCCCGACAAGGCCGCCGTGGCGCCGCCGGCGCTCGGCGCCTTCTCGGTGCAGGTGCCGGGGGTCGGCCTGCTCTACGGGCTGCCGGCGATCGACGGCCTCGACCTGAAGGTGGGCATCGACGACGGGCCCGAGGAAGACATTGCGGGCCCGCCGCCGCCGCCCACCGAGGCGGAGATCGCCGAGCGCCTCGACCTGGTGCGCCGCTTCATCCCGGCGGGCGTCGGCCCGGTCGCCGAGGCGGTGGCCTGCCGCTACACGATGGCCCCCCGCAACCGCTTCGCCGTCGGCGCCCTGCCCGACCGCTCCCGAATCTTCGTCGGCGCCGCCTGCTCCGGCCACGGCTTCAAGTTCGCCCCCGCGATCGGCATCGCCCTCGCCGACCTGGTCGAGGCCGTCCCCCGCCCCGACCTCGATTTCATCGCCCCGGCCGCGATGATCGCGCCGGCGTAGAGGTTGGTTTGGGGCTCGGGCGTCGCAAGCTGGCGCCCGGGCGGGCGGGCCGCCCGGGGGCGCGGCGGCCGTCCGAGTTGCGCCCGGCCTTCTCGGTTGCGGCCCTGGCAGGTTGTGGCCGCCACCGAGAAGGCCGGGTCCATGGGGAGAGGTGCGAGGGTTCGTGACGTGCGCCGGGGGGACGTGCAGGTGTCGCCGGGAAGGAGCGCATGATCCGCCACGAAGGCGCGGGTCCCGTGACGAAGACCCATGGAAGGTCACGATTCCTCCCGACTTCCCGACCCCCGGCCGTCAACCTGTCGCCTTTAGTCGCCCTGTGGGCTACTAAAGGCGACAGGTTCGTCCCGGGCCCCGGCGAACGTGACCGAAGGCATGAGGATCCGTGACGAACCGGGCAGAACCGCGACGGGAGCGTGGAGTTCGCCCCGTCCCCGTGACCTTCCTCCGGGAATCACGCCCGTCGCCAGCCCGTGGCCATCCTCCGGTCGTCGGCGCAGGATCCGTGACGAAGACCTATGGGACGTCACCGTCCCGTCCCACTTCCACATCACCGCCCACGACGTTCGTGCAGTTGTACCGGCTATAGGGGGCACAAGTGCACGGACGTCCCTCCGCCCGATGTGGACCCGTGACGTTCCGGGCAGAAGGGTCACGGAAGTCCGGAGTTCCTCCCATCCCTGTGCCCGCCTCCCCCCGGAACCCTCACGTCCCGGGCGTCTCGTGCGGCCACAACCTGCCAGGGCCGTGGCCGGGACGGCCGGGCGCAACTCGGACGGCCGCCGGCCCCACGCCGCCCGCCCGCTCCGGGCGCCGGCCAGGGGTCGATCGCCTAGCTCACCCGCGGGTCGCCGTCGCGGCCGACGACGGTCCAGATCGCGACCATCGGGCGGTCGTCGCTCAGGTTCCAGATCCGGTGGGGGGTGCGGGAGTCGAAGGCGATCGAGTCGCCGGCCTCGAGCTCGTAGTGGTCGTCCCCGACGGTCGCCCCGCAGCGGCCCTCGAGGATGATTCCGTACTCGGAACCCTCGTGGGTCATCAGGTCGTCGGCGGCGGCCGACTCGCCGCCCACCGGGTAGGTGCAGTAGAGGAACTCGACGCCGGGATCGTGGGAGGCGGTGAGGCGTTCCCAGCGGACGCCGGTCGCCAGGGTGAGGCTGAGTCGGTTGGCCGCCCGCAGCACCGGCCCCTCGCTCGGCGCTTTCCAGTGGCTCGACGGCGTCCGCTCGTTGCCGGAGTCGGCGTGGCGCGGCGGCTCCGGCTCGGGCGCCGCGGCGGCGCCGCGCGGCTGGTCGAAGAAGAGCTCGTCGAGCGAGACGCCGAGCTCGGAGACGATCGCGTAGAGCGTCGCCACCGAGGGCGTCGCCTTGCCGTGCTCGATCTGCGAGATCAGGCTGGGGGAGACGCCGACCTCGCGGGCCAGCGCCCGCAGGCTCATCCCGGCTTCCTGCCGGTGTTTGCGCAGGCCTTCGCCGACCGGCTCGGCAAGCGGCTCGCGAGCCCCGTTCGCCCGCCCGCTGTCCGACGCGGACTCTCCTTTGTCGGTCTTCGTAGCCATCCGTTCGCGAAGTTACTAGACGCCTCGGAGCGCCCGGCCGTTCCCCAAATACTCCCTCTTAAACCCGATTGACTCCGCTGTTAAATGTAGTTTACTCTCGCCCCGACTGCAAGGGCTCGGTTGTTGCGGGCCGACGAACAGGAGGGTCGAGGGAATGGCAGAGAAGCGGATCGCCGTGGTCGGGACCGGCGCGAACGGGGCGGCGATCGCCGCCGACATGACCAACGCGGGCTTCGACGTCACCTGCATCGAGCAGTGGCCCGCCCACGTCGAGGCGATCCGCGCGAACGGCGTCACCGTGCGCTCGCCGGACGGCGACGAGGTCGTGACCCGCCTCGACATCCACCACCTCTGCGAGGTCGCCGAGGTGAAGCGTCCCTTCGACCTCGTCTACCTCGTCACCAAGGCCTACGACGCCCGCTGGCATAGCGAGCTGATCAAGCCGGTGCTTGCCCCCGACGGCCTCGCGGTCGGCCTGCAGAACGGGATGACGCTCGACGAGATGGCCGATGTGCTCGGCCCCGAGCGCACCTTCGCCGCGGCGATCGAGATCGCCGGCAACTGCTTCGAGCCCGGCGTGGTCGAACGCCAGACCCCGCCCGAGGGGACCTGGTTCGCGCTCGGCCCCTACGACGAGTCAAGCCCCTTCGACCGGATCGAGGAGCTCGCGGTTCCCCTGCGTGGCGCGGGCGCCGTCGAAATCACCGCGGAGGTGCGCTCGGCGAAGTGGATGAAGCTGGTCGCCAACGCGGCGGAGATGCTGCCCTCGGCGATCCTCGGCGTGCCGCTGGTCGCCGCCCTGCACGTCGACGGCATGCGCGAGGTGATGGACGCGGCCGGCACCGAGGCGCTCGACACCGCCCTCGCGCTGGGCTGCCGGATCGTGCCGATGTTCGGCCAGGAGGGCATCGACGAGCTGCCGCCGGAGCGCTACTCGGCCGCCCTGCTCGACGCCGTCCTCGCCGGCTGGTCACTCGAGGACACCAAGGTCGCGATCCTGCAGGACTGGCTCAAGGGCCGCAAGGGCGAGGGTGAGGAGATGAGCGGCCTGGTCGTCCGCGAACGGGAGCGGATGGGCGGCGACGCGCCGGTCAACCGGATGCTGGTGGAGCTCTCGCGGCGGATCGAGTCGGGGGAGCTGGAGCCGGGTATGCAGAACGCAGAGCTGATGGTCGCGGCCGTTCACCTGGCCTAACCATCGTTGACGCGGGTGTTCAATTTCGTTTACTATCGCCGGAGGGCGCAACCCGCGCCTGGGTTGCCGAGGGAGAAAGGAACACGCCTATGACCAACATCGCTTCACGGGGCGCCACGATGGGCGTGGACTGGGAGCAGCGGATCAACTTCGACAAGCTCCGCACCGACCGCCTCGCCCGGGCCCAGGCCGAGCTGCAGAAATCGGACCTCGGCGCGCTGCTGCTGTTCGATCCGAACAACATCCGCTACGTCACCTCGACCCACATCGGCGAGTGGGCCCGCGACAAGAACGCCCGCTTCGCGCTGCTGCCGCGCACCGGCCCGCCGGTCCTCTGGGACTTCGGCTCGGCCGCCAGGCACCACCAGATGTACGCGCCGTGGCTGCCGCCGGAGAACTTCCGCGGCGGCGTCTCGCCGATGCGCGGCGCGATGCCGGACCACACCGGCGTCCCCGACCGCCTCGCCGCCAACATCTTCGAGGAGCTGCGCGAGCGCCGGCTCGAGAACGAGCCGATCGGCATCGACATGACCGACATGATCGCGCTCGCGGCGCTGAACCGCGCCGGCCTCGCGACCACCGACGGCTCGCAGGTGATGCTCGCCGCCCGCACGATCAAGACCGACGAGGAGGTCGCCCTGCTCGACCACGCAGCGGCGATCGTCGACGCGACCTACGAGCGGATCTACGAAACGCTCCGCCCCGGGGTGAAGGAGTCGGAGGTCGTCGCCGACGCCCAGCGCCTGCTCTTCGAGCTCGGCTCCGAGCAGGTCGAGGCGATCAACGCCGTCTCCGGCGACCGTTGCATCCCGCACCCGCACGTCTTCTCCGATCGCCTGCTGCGCCCCGGCGACCAGGCCTTCTTCGACATCATCCACTCGTTCATGGGCTACCGCACGTGCTACTACCGCACGTTCTCGGTCGGCGGCGCCAACCAGGCGCAGGTCGACGCCTACAAGCAGTGCCGCGAGTGGCTCGACGACGCGATCGACCTGGTCCGCCCCGGCACCACCACCGACCAGATCGCCTCGGTCTGGCCGACCGCCGAGGAGCAGGGATTCCCGAACGAGGAAGCGTGCTTCGGCCTGCAGTTCGGCCACGGCCTCGGCGTCGGCCTCTACGAGTCGCCGATGATCAGCCGCCTGCACAGCCTTGACCACCCGGAGGAGATCGTTCCCGGCATGGTCTTCGCCCTCGAGACCTACTGCCCGGCCACCGACGGCGTCTCGGCCGCGCGGATCGAGGAGGAGGTCCTGGTCACCGAGGACGGCAACCGGATCCTCACCCGCTTCCCCGGCGAGGAGCTGCTCGTCGCCGGTCGCCAGTACGTGCGCGGCGCCGACATCGTCGACGGGCGCGTGCGGGTGAGCGCCTAGCGCGGCACGTATGCGCGCCGCCGTCTACCACGGAGCGGGGGACGTCCGCATCGAGGCGGCGGCCACGCCCGGCGGGCCCGGGCCCGGCGAGGTCCTGATCGCCCCGTCGATGGCGGCGATCTGCGGCACCGACGCCTCCGAGTACGCCCACGGCCCCCACATGATCCCGCTCCACAAGCGCCACCCCGGGAGCGGCCACGTCGGCCCGCTGATCCTCGGCCACGAGTTCGTCGGCCGGGTGGAGGCGCTCGGCGACGGGGTCGAGGGGCTCGCCGTCGGTGATCGGGTCGTCTGCGGCGCGGGCGTCTCCTGCGGCGGGTGCGCCTGGTGCCGGGCGGGCCGCACCAACCTCTGCGCCACCTATTACACGCTCGGCTTGAGCGCGCCCGGCGGCCTCGCCGACCGGGTGATCAGCCCGGCCCGGGTCCTCGTCGGCGTCCCCGACGAGGTCGATGACGTCGGCGCCGCGATGGCGCAGCCGCTCGCCGTGGCGATCCACGCGCTCGACCGCGGCGGCGTCGGCCCCGGCCTGACCGTCGCGGTGCTCGGCATCGGCGGCATCGGCGGCTTCCTGATCGGCGCCGCGTCGACGCGCGCGCCGGGGCGCCTGATCGCGGTCGACGTCGACCCGGCCAAGCTGCGCCTGGCGGGCGCGCTCGGCGCCGACGAGACGATCGACGCCCGCTCCACCGACGTCACCGCGGCGATCCTCGAGGCGACCGGCGGCGAGGGCGCCGACGTCGTGATCGAGGCCTCCGGTGTGCCGGCGAACCCGAGCATCGCGATCCACGCGACCAGGCGCGGCGGCCGCGTCGTGATCGTCGGCCTGCAGGCCGACCCGCCCCCGGTCGACATCTTCGACGCGGCGCTGCGCGAGGTCGACCTGATCGCGACCGTCGCCCACATCTGTGATTCGAACCTGCCCGAGGCGCTCGACGTGCTCGCCCAGACCGACCTCGCCGGCGAAGTGCTGGGCGAGGTCGTGCCGATGACGCGGCTGGTCGAGGACGCGATCGCGCCGCTCGCCGAGGGCCGCGCGCCGGGCAAGATGGTGGTCGAGGTGGCGGCGTGAAGGTCGCCTTCATCGGGATCGGCAAGATGGGCCTGCCGATGGCCGGCAACGTCCTGCGCGCCGGCCACGACCTCACCGTCTTCAACCGCACGACCTCCCGCACCGACCCGCTGCGCGACGACGGCGCGACGGTGGCGACGAGCGCCGCCGAGGCGGTCCGCGACGCCGAGGTGCTGGTGACGATGGTCGCGGATTCCGCCGCGGTCGAGGCGCAGCTCGAGGGCGACGAGGGCTTCCTCGCCACGGCCCCCGACGGCCTCGTCTGGCTGGAGATGTCGACGATCGGCCCGACCGCCGCGCGCCGCTTCGCCGCCCGCGCCGCTGCGGCCGGGATCGAGATGCTCGACGCGCCGGTCTCCGGCAGCGTCGCGGTCGCCGAGGCCGCCGGGCTGGTGGCGATGGTCGGCGGCCCCGCCGAGGCGCTGGAGCGCGCCCGCCCGGTGCTCGAGGCGATGACCAAGGCCCACTTCCACCTCGGCGACACCGGCGCGGGCGCGGCGATGAAGCTCGGCGTCAACGTGATGATCGCCTCCACCAACCTGGCGATCGCCGAGGCGCTGACCCTGGCCGAGGCGGCCGGGATCGAGCGCGCCGACGCCTACGAGGTGATCGCCGCCGGCGCCGTCGGTTCGCCCTTCGTCGACTACAAGAGGCCCGCCTTCCTCGACCCCGACGGCACGCCGCCCGGGTTCGCCCTCGACCTGATGCGCAAGGACCTGAAGCTGGCGCTCGAACAGGGCGAGGCGGCGGGGCTGCCGCTGCTGGGCGCCGGCGCCGCGGCCGAGGCGGTCACCGTCGCGGCGGGGCTCGAGGGCGGCGACGAGGACCTGGTGCGGGTGGCCGACGCGCTGCGGCGCATCGCCCGCGGCGTCGGCGGCGACGCGAAGGACTGACCGGAATCAATGGATCACCCACGGAGGAGCACACCGATGGCAGAGAAGACCGAGTCGAAGGCCCCGGGGGCCGAGATCGACGCCGAGGGGGCGCGTGACCTCTACCGCCGGATGCGGTTGATCCGCACCTTCGAGGACACCGTCCAGCAGCAGTTCCAGAAAGGCAACGTCCACGGCACCACCCACCTCTACTCCGGCCAGGAGGCGAGCGGGGTGGGGGTCTGCTCGATGCTGCGCGAGGGCGACAAGGTCGCCGGGACCTATCGCGGCCACGGGCACTCGATCGCGCTCGGGGTCGACCCGCAGAAGCTGATGGACGAGATGTTCGGCCGCGCCACCGGCGCCTGCGGCGGCCGCGCCGGCTCGATGAACGTGGTCGACCTGGAGCAGGGCCTGATCGGCTGCTTCGGCATCGTCGGCGGCTCGATCGGCGCGGCGACCGGGGCGGCGCTCGCGGCGAAGCTGCGCGGCACCGGCAACGTCGCGGTCGCCTTCTTCGGCGACGGCACCTCCAACCAGGCCTACTTCCACGAGTCGCTGAACTGGGCGCAGGTGGAGAGGCTGCCGGTCGTCTTCGTCTGCGAGAACAACCTCTACATGGAGTTCACGCCGATCGAGAACGTCACCGCGGGCGCGATCGGCTCGCGGCCGATGGCGATGGGAATCCACACCCGGCAGGTCGACGGCAACGACGTCTTCGCGGTCCGCGAGGCGGCGGGGGAGGCGATCGAGCACGCGCGCTCGGGCGCCGGCCCGGCCTTTCTGGAGACGATGACCTACCGCTTCGTCGGCCACTCGCGCTCGGATCCGGGCAAATACCGCAAGCCGGGAGAGCTCGACGAATGGAAGAAGCGCGACCCGCTGATCCTCGGCCGCAAGGCGCTCGAGGAGCGCTACGGGATCGAGCCCGAGCGCCTCGACGAAATCGACGCCGACGTCGCCAAGGAGCTGCAGGAGATCGTCGAGCGGGGCCTCGCGGCGCCGTTCCCGGACCCCGCCGACGGCGGGAAGGAGTTCAAGGCATGAGTGACGCAACCGAGACCCTCGAGTACCGGGTCGCGATCCGCGAGGCGATCGCGGCCGAGATGGAGCGCGACGAGACCGTCGTCTTCTTCGGCGAGGACGTGGCGGTCGCGGGCGGCGTGTTCGCGGTGACGCCGGGCCTCTACGAGCGCTTCGGCGAGCGCGTCATCGACACGCCGATCTCCGAGCTGGCGATGTCGGCGGGCGCCTTCGGCGCCGCCGTCACCGGGCTGCGGCCGATCTTCGAGATCATGTTCGCCGACTTCCTGCTCCTGGCGATGGACTCGCTGGTCAACCAGGCGGCGAAGTATTGGTACGTGTCGAACGAGCAGGGCTCCTGCCCGCTGGTCGTGCGCGCGGCGATGGGCGCGGGCGGCAACTTCGGCGCGATGCATTCGCAGTCGCCGATCCCGTGGCTGCAGGGCGTACCGGGGCTGAAGGTCGTCGCGCCGGCGACGGCGGGCGACGCGAAGGCGCTGCTGCGGGCGGCGATCCGCGACGACAACCCGGTCGCCTTCCTCGAGCACAAGCGCCTCTACTCGGTCAAGGACCCGGTCGGTGCCGGCGACCCCGAGGTGCTGCCGCTCGGCAAGGCGGCGGTCGTCCGCGAGGGCACCGACGTCACCCTGGTCTCGATCTCCAAGGGCGTGCGCGACTGCCTGCGCGCGGCCGACGAGCTCGCCGAGCGCGGGGTCGGTGCCGAGGTCGTCGACGTGCGCAGCCTGCGCCCGCTCGACACCGAGACGATCCTTGCCTCGGTCGCCAAGACCAACCGCATGGTGGTCGTCGAGGAGGGGCCGCTGATCGGCGGCTGGGGCGCCAACCTGCTCGGGATCATCGCCGCCGAGGGCCTGCATGACCTCGACGACGCCTGGACGATCGCCTGCCCGGAGACGCCGATCCCCTACAGCCCGACCCTTGAGGACCCGTTCATGCCCGACGAGGGCAAGATCGTCCACGCGGTCGCGAGCCGCCTCGGCGTCGCCGCCGAGATCGCGACGGGGGCCTAGCCATGGCCGAGACCGCGGTGCAGGACGTCGCGATGCCGCGCCTCTCCGACTCGATGGAGGAGGGGACGGTCCTCAACTGGCGCAAGCAGGTGGGGGACGAGGTCGCCGTCGGCGAGGAACTGGTCGAGATCGAGACCGACAAGGCGAACATGGGCTACGAGGCGGACGTCGCCGGGACGCTGCTGGAGATCGTCGTGGCGGAGAACGAGACGGCGCCGGTCGGGGCCGTGATCGCCCGGATCGGTGAGCCCGGGGCCGAGCTGCCTTCGACTCCGGGCGAGCCCGAGCCCGCTCCGACTGCGCCCGCGCCTACCGCTCCAACCGCCGATGGACACGGCAGCAACGGTGGACGGGTCAAGGCTTCTCCTCTCGCTCGTCGGATCGCCCGGGAGCTCGGCGTCGACATCTCCCTTCTGTCCGGGACCGGTCCCGGGGGGCGGATCGTCAAGAAAGACGTCGAGGGCGCCGCCGGTTCCACGCCCCCGCCGGCACCTGCCGCTCCCGCGCCCACTCCGGCGCCGGTCCCGGTCGCCCCGGGTTCGCCCGAGACCGCGAAGGGTCAGGTCGAGTACGTCGAGTTGACCAAACTGCAGCAGGTCGTCGCCCGGCGGATGTCGGAGTCGAAGGCGACCGCGCCGCACTTCTACCTCACCACCGAGGTGGACATGGGCGCCGCCGTCGCCGCCCGCGCGCGGATCAAAGCCCATCTGGCCGGCGAGGGCGAGGTCGTGCCGTCCTTCAACGACATGATCGTCAAGGCGTGCGCGATCGCGCTGCGGAAGTTCCCGCGCGCCAACGGCGCCTACAGGGACGGGCGCTTCGAGCTCTACTCGCGGATCAACGTCGGCATCGCCGTCGCCGCCCAGGACGCCCTCGTGGTGCCGACGGTGTTCGACGCCGACAAGAAGGGCCTGCGGGAGATCGCGGCCGACGCCCGCGCGCTGGCGGCCAAGGTCCGCGACGGCCGGGTCACCCCGCCGGAGCTCTCCGGCGGCACCTTCTCGGTCTCGAACCTGGGGATGTACGGGATCAAGTCCTTCGGCGCGATCGTCAACTCGCCCCAGGCGGGCATCCTCGCCGTCGGCGAGATCGCCGACCGCCCCGTCGTCAAGGACGGCCAGGTCGTCCCCGGCAAGGTGATGGAGATGACCCTCAGCTGCGACCACCGCATCCTCTACGGGGCCGACGGCGCCGAGTTCCTCGCCGAGGTCAAGCGGATCCTCGAAGAGCCCCTCGCCCTGTCCCTCTAGGGACGGGCGTCAACAGGGTCGGTGGCCCTGGCCGGTCGCCACCGGCCCCCGGGGCAGTAGCCCAGGACCAGACGGTCTTGCCGAGGATCGCCGCGGGGTCCGTCGGAAAAAAGTCTGCATACTGCATACCAGTCACTGCCCGGCTACATCTCGATCGAAGATTGAGAGCAAGATCCCGGGTTTTGCGGATTCGCGTTCCGTCTGCCCCTTGCGCGCCGCCGGGGCGACGGTAGGTTGCCTCTTGCGACCGGGAGAGACCGGGGCCCCGCGAAAGCCAGGCGGGGAAGCGGTCTCGAAGGCGACGCAACCGAGCTTCTGTGCGCGAAGGCTACGCGCTGCGGCAGGCAACGGGCGTCCCCCCGGTCGTTTTTTCGTGCGCTCAGGTCTCTGCCTCGATCTCGTCGGCTGTCTCGTCGAAGCAGGCCCGGCCGCCATCGGTTTCTCGATCGAGGCCGATGGGTAGGTCTTGGCCAGGAGGACACGGTCCCAACGCACCGCACGCTTCTCTGAGCCAATGGGCGGGCACCGGGAGAGATCGCGCCCCAGGCGCACTCTTGGAAAGAGAGGCAACAGATGAGCGCAGTAGAGAGCGAGGTTCGTCGACGGGTACCGGAGCGGGAGCTGTGGCGCCGCGTCGCCGGCGACCGCGACCAGGCCGCGCGAGCCGAGCTGGTCGAGCTTTACATGCCCCTGGCGCGGCGGATGGCGAGTCGCTACGCGGGCGTCTCGGAGCCCTACGACGACCTGCTCCAGGTCGCCGGCCTCGGCCTCCTCAACGCGGTCGACCGGTTCGACGCGAGCCGTGGGACGCCCTTCGCGGGATTCGCCAAGCCGACTATCCTCGGCGAGCTGAAGCGGTACTTTCGCGACAAGGTCTGGACGGTGCGGGTGCCGCGCTCGATCCACGATCGGATGGGGGAAGTGGAGCGGGCGACCGAGAAGCTGACCCTGGAGTTGCGCCGGCCACCGTCGGTCGACGAGCTCGCCGCCGAGGTCGGGATCGAGGCGCCCGAGGTGCTCGAAGTCCTCGAGGCCCGGCACAATCGCCGGCCGCTCTCGCTCGACGCCCCGCCGAGCGGCGAGGATCCCGAGGACGCCTCCGGCGCCGAGTGGGTCGGCCGTCCCGACGGCAACTACGACCTGGTCGAGGACCGGATCGTCGTGGAGGCGGTTCTGCCGACCCTTGAAGAGCGCGAGCGCGAGGTGCTCCGCCTGCGCTTCGTCGAGGAACTGCCGCAGACCGAGATCGCCCTGCGGATCGGCTGCTCGCAGATGCACATCTCCCGGCTCCTGCGCCGGGCGCTGGACAAACTCCGCGAGGAGGCCGAGGGTTAGGTGGTTGATTCCGCCCGGACGCCCGGGACGTGAGGGTTCCGCGGGGGAGGCGGCACAGGGACGGCAGGAGGTGCGGCTTCCGTCACGGTCCCGTCCGGTTCGTCACGGGTCCT
Organism: Solirubrobacterales bacterium; assembly: GCA_035547715.1. Lineage (GTDB taxonomy): Bacteria > Actinomycetota > Thermoleophilia > Solirubrobacterales > 70-9 > VAYN01. The sequence continues at coordinate 2,601 of DASZUH010000497.1, read as the reverse complement.
CATGGCCTCGGTCACCTCCGCCGGGGCCCGGGACGAACCTGTCGCCTTTAGTCGCCCAGAGGGCGACGAAAGGCGACAGGTTGATGGCCGGGGCCCAGGGAGGCGGGACGGACCGTGACGTTCCCTACGTCTTCGTCACGCAATCCTCGCCTTCGTGGCGGATCATGCGCTCCTTCCCCACGACACGCGCACGTCCCCCGGCACACGTCCCGAACCTTCATCACTCCCCATGGACCCGGCCGTCCCGGCCACGGCCACAACCTGCCAGGGCCGTGGACGGGACGGCCGGGCGCACCTCGGACGGCCGCCGGCCCCGGGGCGCCAGCTTGCGCCACCCCCGAACCCCCACCCCCGAACCTCACCCCATCGACCCACCCCCGTACTCCTCATCCGTCACGTGGCGGCCCCAGTTCACCGCGCTGCCGGTCTCGTCGGCCTCCTGCATCGCAATGTGGGCCATGAAGCGGTCCGGGGTGGCGCCGTGCCAGTGGTTCTCGCCGGGCTCGAAGAAGACGCGGTCGCCGGGGCGGATCTCCTCGATCGGGCCGCCCTCGCGTTGGCAGAGGCCGACGCCCTCGGTGACGAAGATCGTCTGGCCGATCGGGTGCGTGTGCCAGGCGGTGCGGGCGCCGGGGGTGAAGTGGACGTGGGCGGCCGCGGTGCGCCAGGGCGCCGCCACCTCGGCGACGGTGTCGAGGTAGACGTCGCCGGTGAACCAGTCGGCCGGGCCCTTCTGCGTCGCCGCCGCGCTGCGCGTGATCTGCATCAGCGCGGGATGACGCGGATGGTGGTCGCCTTCGCCGCCGCGGCGTTGATCGCGTCGACATGGGAGGAGGGCCCGTACTTGGCCTCGTAGGCGGCATCGACCTCCGCTTCGCGCTCGCCCACCGCGTCCTCCCAGGTGACGTCGACGCCGACGTCGCCCGCTTCCAGCCGCCCTTCGTGGCGCCCCTCGGCCGCCTTCCACCAGCCACCCGCGTCGCCCCGCACCGAGCGCACGTAGAGCTCGCCGTCGACCTGGACGGCCCAGATCGTCACCGGCTTGGTCAGCGTGCCGTCCTCGCGCAGCGAGGAGACCTCGACTTCCGGCGTGCCGCCGATCGTCGCCAGCTCGGTCGGATTCCACTCAGCCATTTCGTCATCTCCTTCGGTCTTTGTCGACCGTCATACCCGCCGACGGTTGATTCGAGCGGAGGGAAATATGACCGGCTTTGTCGGGCCGCGTGGGAACTTTTGGCCACCTGAGGGGTTGTCATGGCGTGCGCTATTTCGTCGCCCACGAAGTCGAAATCGGAAATTGGGAGCCGCTCGGCGTGATCGAGTTCCACGAATGGGAACTGATCGGCCTGGCGATCGCCCGCCTCTGCTGGGACGCCGTGCCGGGCGTCTTCCGCCTGATCGAGCTCGACGGCCCCGAGTGGTTCGAGATCGAGCTGGCCGCCGACGGCGTCGTCGTCGAGCCGTAGCGCCCGGCGGCTCCGCAGGCCCGGCCTGAGGTCCCCTACGCGGGGCATACTTGGCCGATGGGAAGGCTGGTCTACTCGGCGACGATGTCGGCCGACGGGTTCATCGCCGGGCCCGGCGGCGACATGTCGTGGCTGACCCGCTTCATGGGGGGCGGCGACGAGGCGGCCGCGGCGTTGCCGGGGAAGGTCGGCGCCCTCCTGGTCGGCAGGCGCACCTGGGGCGGTGACGATCCCAACCGCCACGGCGAGGGCGAGGAGGGTCCGTTCGGCGGCGCCTGGCACGGCCCGCAGTTCGTCGTCACCCACGACCCGCCGGCGACCGCGCCGCCTGACACGACCTTCGAGACCGACCTCGGCCGGGCGATCGCCGCAGCCCGGGAGGCGGCGGGGGAGAAGTACGTCTGCGTCCTCGGCGCCGAGGTCGCCCGCGGCTGCCTCGAGCTGGGGGAGCTCGACGAGGTCGCCGCCATCGTTGCGCCGGTCATGCTCGGTGACGGCGTCCGCCTCTTCGACCACCCTGGCGGCACCGAGGTGCGGCTCGAGCGGACCGCGGTCGCGGTCGAACCGACCGCCACCTGGCTCTGGTTCCGGGTGGTCCGCTGAGATGTGGCTGCAGCGGACCGTCCGCCTCGAGCCGCGCCCGCGCGGCATCCACCTGGTCACCGGCGAGGTGCTCGGCGCGCTGCCCGAGCTCGCCGACCTCGAGGTCGGCCTGCTCCACCTGCTGATCCAGCACACCTCGGCCTCGCTCACCCTGAACGAGAACGCCTCGCCGGAAGTGCGCGCCGACCTCGACGCCTGGCTCGACCGGGCGGTGCCCGAAGGCGCCCCGTACTGGACCCACACCCTGGAGGGCGACGACGACATGCCCGCCCACGTGAAGGCGGCGCTGATGGGACCGTCCCTGACCCTGCCCCTGCGCGGCGGCCGCCCGGCGCTCGGGACCTGGCAGGGGATCTACCTCTGCGAGCATCGTGACCACGGCGGCCCGCGCTCGATCGTCGCCACCGCGTTTGGCGAGGGCGGTTGAGCCGTGGGTGCTGACGGGGGCGTCGCGGCGGCTGCGGCGCCAGATGGTTGATTCATGGACGGAAGCGCCGCAAGCCGGCGCCCGGGGGCGGCGGCCGCAGCCGGC
>DASZUH010000496.1:0-12470 GCA_035547715.1 Solirubrobacterales bacterium | reverse complement strand
AGGTTGTGGCCGCCACGAGACGCCCGGGACGTGGGGGTTCCGTGGGGAAGGGGTCACAGGGACGGGAGGAGGTGCGGGCTTCCGTCACGGTCCTGCCCGGTTCGTCACGGGTCCTCATGCCTTCGGTCACCTCCGCCGGGGGTCGGGACGAACCTGTCGCCTTTAGTAGCCCACAGGGCTACTAAAGGCGACAGGTTGACGCCCGGGTCCCGGGAAGTCGGGAGGAGGCGTGACGTTCCATGCGTCTTCGTCACGGAACCCGCGCGCCCCGGGCCTTCCGGGCGGATCGTCCTGCCCCGACGCGCCGCCGACCCCCGCCGGGCGGGCCCCGCAGGGAAGGCGTCGCAGGAACGCGACGAACTCCACCCTCCCGTCACGCTCCCGTGTCCACGCCACGTTGATGGGCCGAAAAGCGCTGATATAGAGCGCTTTTCGGCCCATCAACATTGGAGCCGTCACGGACCATGGGCCTTCGTCACGGAACCTGCGCGTCTCCACCCACGGGACGCACGGACCCTTGTCCTCTTCCCGCATCCTCGGCCGTCCCGGCCACGGCCACAGCCCGCCAGGGCCGTGGACGGGACGGCCGCGTCCCTTTCCCTTCCGCCTCAGCTCCGGGCGCCGGCTTGCGGCGCCGCCGGCCGTGGAATCAAACCATCCAGGGTGCGGACGTCAGGCAGGGCGGGGCAGTCGTGTCTGTCGCATCACTTCGACTTCCCGATCTCGACGATTTCGCCGGCGGCGTTCACTTCGGTTTCCGGCAGGGCGGTGGTGATGTCGGTGACGAAGGTGCCGCCGGGGGCGGTGCCGCCGGCGGTGACGGCCTTGGTTTCGAGGCCGAGGCCGGCGTCGATGTCGTAGGCGACGGTGTACTTGCCGGGCCGCACCGCGGAGAGCTTCCAGACCGCCTCGACCGACTTGCCGGGCTTGAGTTCGCCGAAGGAGTAGGTCTTCGGCGCCGAGGTTTCGGCGCCACCCGGTGAGGAGGAGCCCGCGAGGCGGGGGTAGGTTGCGGCGAGGACCCAGACGGGGCGGTCGCCGTTGGCGAGCCCGGGCTGGGGATCGTGGACGGCGAAGGGGATGCGGGCCGCTTCGCCGTACCTGCCCTCGATGTCGACGGTGACGGTGAGGTCCGGCACGGTCTTCCGGCCGGTGTTGCGGGCGTCGATCTTCAGCAGCGAGGTCTGGCCGACGAACTGCCTCGGCGGGAAGGTCGCGCCCGTCACCTTCACTTCGTAGGTGCCGGACTTCTGATTCGAGTCCGAGGACGATTCGCCGCAGGCAGCCAACAGCACCGCCATCGCCAGGACCGCGGACCCCACCGCGGCGACTCGAAGGCGGGCACCCCGGCGTCGTGTTCCGGATCCCCGCAAAGCGTCGCGAACATAGCACGCGGAATCCCCGCAACCGAGCCGTTTTCGGACCGTCGCCGGGGGTTAGCCAGATCTCAATATGCAGCTAACGGAGCGGGCCGACCGATCCCATAGACTCAGCCGCGTCGAGTGGGGCTTGCCGCGTCGGGAAGGCGCGGTCTGCTGGAGGAGCAGATGGTCGGATCCGCGGTGAACAGGGCGTTCCTGCCCGCCAAGTCGGTCTTCGAACAGGTCGGGGAGCTTGTTCTCCTGACCGGCCGCACGATCGCCTCGGCGGTCCGCCCGCCCTACCCCTACGGCGAGGAGTTCATCGGCCAGTTCCTCTTCGCCCTGCAGCTGTGCTGGTTCCCGCTGCTGGTCTCGACCCTGGCGATCAACTTCGGCGCCCCCGGCCTGCAGGCGGCCAACTTCCTCTCCCTGTTCGGCGCGCTCGACCGGCTCGGCGGCTTCTTCGTCCTCGCCGCGATCCGCGAAATCGGCCCCTTCGTGACCGGCGTCTGCGTGGCCGGCATCGCCGGCACCGCGATCACCGCCGACCTCGGCGCCCGCAAGATCCGCGAGGAGCTCGACGCCCTCCAGGTCCTCGGCGTCGACCCGATCAAGAACCTCGTCGTGCCGCGCTTCCTCGCCCTGATGCTGATCACCGGCCTGCTCGACGTCTTCGCGATCATCACCGGGCTGGCCGGCGGCATCCTCACCGAGATCCTCTACCACCAGAGCCTCGGCGGGTTCTTCGCGACGCTCTTCTCGCAGGCCTCGGTCACCGACCTCTGGGGCTCGGTGGTCAAGTGCACGCTCTTCGGCGCGATCATCGCGATCGTCTGCTGTTACAAAGGCATGACCGCCTCGGGCGGCGCGGCCGGGGTGGGGCGGGCGGTGAACGAGGCGGTGGTGATCTCGTTCCTCGCCTTCTTCGCCTTCAACTACGTCTTCACCCAGACGCTGCTGGCGACCAACCCGGAACTGCAGACGATCCGATGAACGCCTGGCTCGAGGTCCCTCGCGGCTGGCTCGACTCGCTCGGCGAGATCGCCCGCTTCGGCGGCCGCGTGATGGGGATCGTCTACTCCGGTCGCGTCTTCCGCTTCTTCGGCGAGTCGCTGCGCCAGGCGGGCATCCTGATCCTCGGCTCGGCCCTGGTGATCTGGGGCCTGATCTTCGTGCTCGGCCTGCAGTGCGGGATCCAGGGCGCCTACCTGCTGCGCGCCAACGGCGCCCCCGCCTACGCCGGCGTCTTCTCCGCCTGGTGCGACCTGCGCGAGATCCTCCCCTACGCCTTCGGCTACATGCTCTCGGCCAAGGTCGGGACCGGGATCGTCGCCGAGCTCGGCGCGATGCGGATCTCCGACGAGATCGACGCGCTCGAGGTGATGGGCGTGCCGCCGGTCACCTTCCTCTGCGCGACCCGCCTCCTGGCCGCCTGGATCGCCTTCCCGTTCATGTTCCTGGTCGGGATCGGCGTCATGTACCTGGCCTCCTACATCGCCGTCGTCAAACAGATCGGCGACACGTCCTCCGGCGGCTACCTGCTGATCTTCTGGCAGTTCCAGAATCCGCCCGACGTGATCTTCAGCCTGATCAAGGGAATGGTGATGGCGACCGCGATCGTGCTGGTCGGCTGCTACTACGGCTACACCGCCTCGGGAGGACCGGTGGGGGTGGGGACCGCGACGGCGAAGTCGATGGTCCTGAACATCGTCTTAGTCCACATCATCGGCATGCTTGGGACCCTTGTCTTCTGGGGAGCGAACCCGAGGGCTCCGATAGGGGGGTGAACGCGATGCGAAACGACGAGGAAGAGCGCTTCAACGAGCTCGAGGAGGAGCAGTACGAGGCGCAGGACGAGACCGACGCGGAACTTGCCGCGACCGAATCGGAGGCGCCCGCCGCGGTCGGCGCCGCGGCGACGCCCGGCCATCCGGAAAGCGCCACCGCCGAGGGCCCCTACGTGAGCGAGGACGGCGCCGTGATGGGCCGCGACTTCGTCATCCCCGGCGTCGACCCGCGCGAGCACGACCCGTACCGCTTCCACACCGGCCGCAAGCGCGACCACGGCGGCGAGGACGCGATCGAGATCAAAGACCTGGTCAAGCAGTTCGGCCGCGCCCGCATCCTCAACGGCCTGAACCTCGGCCTGCCCGAGAACCAGGTGTCGATGGTGCTGGGGCCATCTGGCACCGGCAAGAGCGTGCTGATCAAGCACATCGTCGGCCTGCTCTACCCCGACCACGGTGACGTCCTCGTGCACGGCGAATCGATCCCGAACATGACCGACGACGAACTCTTCGAGGTGCGCAAGAAGTTCGGCCTCCTGTTCCAGGACGGGGCGCTGTTCGGGTCGATGAACATCTACGACAACGTCTGCTTCCCGCTGCGCCAGCACACCGACAAAAGCGAGGACGAGATCGGCGAGATCGTCAACCGCCGGCTCAAAGAGGTCGGCCTCTCCGAGGCGACCTACAAGATGCCGAACGAGCTCTCCGGCGGCATGCGCAAGCGGGCCGGGTTCGCCCGCGCGCTGGTGCTTGAACCGGCGATCGTGATGTTCGACGAGCCCGACTCGGGTCTCGACCCGGTCCGCACCGCGCTGCTCTGCGAGCTGATCCGCGAGATCCACGCCGAGAACGGCGGCTGTTACCTGGTGATCAGCCACGATCTGAACACGGCGCGGCGGATCGCCGACTTCATCGCCGTGCTGTGGAGCGGCAAGATCGTCGAGTCGGGCCCGAAAGAAGAAGTGTTCGACTCGTCCAACCCGTTCGTCAATCAGTTCCTCCACGCGGACGTCCACGGCCCGCTCTCGATGGATTGAGCGCCGGCCGCCCGTTCGGGGCGATCGCCGCGTGGTCGGTTCGCCACGCCCGCGCGGTCCTCGTCGTCGCCGGCGTCGTCGCGATCGCCGCCGCCGTCGCCGCGACCCGGGTCGACACCGACGCAGGCCTCTCGACGCTGGTCGGCAGGGGCGACCCGACCTATCAGGCGACGCAGCGGGTGCGCGCCGAGTTCGGCGAAGAACCGGTCGTCGTCCTGGTCAAGGAGAGCCTGCCGAAGCTGCTGCTCGGCAAGGACCTGCTGCGGCTGACGCGCCTCGAGGGCTGTCTCGCGGGCAAGGTGCCGAAGGGGGTGAAGCCGTTGCCGGGGGCCTGCGAGGAGCTCGCCGCGACGCGGCCGGTGAGCTTCCTGGCGGGCCCGGCGACCTTCCTCAACGAGGCGGTCGTGCAGATCGACGAACAGCTCGAACGGATGTCGCGGCGGGTCGCGCCCGAACGCTTCCGCGAATTCCTGCTCGAGGTGGCGACCAGATACGGGATCACCTCCGTGCCCAGCATCACCAACGAAGAATTCGTCTCGACCGTCGTCTTCGACCTGGCGAAGCCGCGCGGCACGCCGAAGGCCCGCCTCGCCTACCTCTTCCCGAACGCGCACTCGGCCCAGATCGTGATGCGGTTGAGGCCGGATCTGAGCGAAGCGCAGCGGCGGCGGGCGATCGGGCTGATCAAGGAGGCGGTCGCCGAAACGACGCCGCGGGAGGCGTGCGCCGAAGGCGGCAAAGCGGCCCCGTGCTTCGCCCTGCGCGGCGGCGAATACGTCGTCACCGGCGCCCCGGTCGTCGTCGACGGCATCGCCGGGGCGCTGAAGCACGCGCTGCTCCTGCTCTTCGGCGTCGCGATCGTGGTGATGGCGATCGTCCTCCTGCTCGCCTTCCGCAGCCGCATGCGGCTACTGCCCCTGGCGCTCGCATTGGCCTCCGCCGCGATCGTCTTCGGCCTGCTGGAGCTGGTCGGCGGCTCGCTGACGATGGCCTCGATCGCCGTGCTGCCGATCCTGATCGGCCTCGCCGTCGACTACGCGATCCAGTTCCAGGCAAGGTTCGACGAGGTGCTGGCGACGGGCGCGACCGGACCCGCGGCGGCGCGGACGGCGGCGAGCCTGTCCGGCCCGACGATCGCGACCGCCTGCCTCGCGAGCGCGGCCGGCTTCCTCGTCCTGCTCCTCTCGCCGATCCCGATGGTCCGCGGCTTCGGGGTCCTCCTGGTCGCGGGCGTGCTGCTCGCGTTCGTCCTGGTGATGACCGCGGGCTTCGCGGTGCTCGGCCTGCGCCGCGCCGCACCGTCCGCGCCGCCGAGTTCGGAGCGACTTCGTCACCTCGTCGACTTCTCGATCGGGCGACCCGCCCTCGTCCTGGCGGTCGGCGTCCTCCTCGCCGCGATCGGCTGGGGGGTCGGTACCCAGATCTCGACCGTCGGCGAAGTCCGCCGGCTTGCCCCTCACAACCTCTCCGAGGTGAAGGACCTGAACACCTACGAGGCAACCACCGGCACGACCGGCGACCTCGAAATCCTGATCGAAGCTCCCGACCTCACCGACCCGGCGACGATCGAATGGATGGCGGGCTTCAAGCGCCGCGTGCTGGCGGCCGACGAGGTCACCGACGGGCCGGCGCTGTCGGACTTCCTCACCCGTGGCGAAGGCAAGGTGACCAGGTCGGGGATCGAGGCGACGCTCGAAGCGCTCTCCTCCTACAGCCTCCGCCAGGTCGCGCCGCTCGACCCGAAGACCGGCAGGATCGGCCACCTCGCGCTGATCAGCTTCGGCATCGGCTCACAGACCCTGGCCGAGCAGCAGCACCTCCTCGACCGCGTGCGCGCCCAGATCGGCGAGCCGCCGCCGGGCGTCGAGGTCCGCCTCGCCGGCCTGCCGGTGATCGCCGCCGAAGCGGCCTCCGAGCTCTCCTCCAGCCGCTACTGGCTGGCGCTCGCCGGGCTCGGCGCCGTCGCCCTCGTCCTGCTCGCCGTCAGGAGGAGCCTGCGCCGGGCGCTGGTCCCGCTGCTGCCGACCGTGCTCGCCACCGGCTGGGCCTCGCTCCTGATCTGGATCACCGGCATCCCGCTGAACCCGATGTCGGCGGCGCTCGGCGCGCTGACGATCGCGATCGCGACCGAGTTCGCGGTGATCCTCTCCGGCCGCTTCGAACAGGAGCGCTCGGTCGGCGCGGGCGTCGTCGCCGCGCTGCACCGCGCCTACCGGCGCACCGGCGCCGCCGTCCTCGCCTCCGGCTTGACCGCGATCGCCGGCTTCGCCGTCCTCGTCGCCTCCGACATCCGCATGCTGCGGGACTTCGGCGCGGTCACCGTGATCGACCTCGCCGCCGCGCTCCTCGGCGTGCTCGTGATCCTCCCGGCGACCCTGGTGATCGTCGAGCGGCGTGGGCAGGGCGAGGGCGCCGGCGGCGGAGGGCCCGCATGAAAAGCGTCAAGAGCGTCACCAACCGTTATTCGCTGCTGGTCGGGCTGGCCTTTCTCGTGTTGATCGCGGTGGCGACGATCCACACCCTGACCGGCAACGGCGAACACATCCTCGGCCTCGAAGATGAGCCGCCGCGCTGGCCGATCCCCGAGTTCGCCGTCCCCGCCGCGGCGGGGAACCTCGAAGGCGACGCCAACGTCTACCAGGACGACTGCGGCAGCTCCTCGCTGCCCTGCCCGGAAGACCCGCCGCGCGTCCCGGCCTGCCAGATCACGACGCCCGGGGCGATCCGCGTCTGCGACCTCTTCGACCGCCCGCTCGTGATCTCGTTCTGGTTCGGCACCGAAAGCCGATGCGAGCGCGAGCAGGGCGTGGTCAGCGCGGTCGCCGCGCGTTACCGTGGAGAGGTGAACTTCCTGTCGCTCGACAGTCTCGACTCGCGCGACTCGGTTCGGGAACTGATCCGCGCCCACGGCTGGAAGATGCCGGTCGGCTTCGACCGCGACGGCGCCGTCGCCGCGCTCTTCCAGGTCGCCGTCTGCCCGACCTTCGCCTACGTCTATCCCGGCGGGACGCTGCAGAGCTCGAGCCTCGGCGAACTTGGCGTCGGCCCGCTCAGCCAACATGTAGGCGAACTGCTGAACGCGACGCGGGTGGCGGAAAGGGGCTGAGCATCATGGCGAGCGCCGAAGGGGCCAGGGTTGGAATCGGTTGGGAGCCAGCGCCGACTCCGGGCTGGGTGGCGCCGCATCTGGAGGCCGAGTTCCCCGGCCTCTCGCTCGCCACGGTCGAGGTCGACGGCCGGCCGGGGCGCAGCCCGGAGCCGGTGCGCCGTCGCCTTCGCGATCTCTCCGACCGCCTCTTCGGGGCGGAGGCGATCCGCCTCCGCGGCCGGCCGATCCCCTGGGCCTACCGGGTCTTCTTCCGCCAGATCGGACTCGACCCCGACCGCGACCGCACGCCGGTCGAGCAGCTCGTCCTCGACCGCCTCCAGGACGGCTGCTTCCGCAGCCGCGGGCTGCCCCACGACGCGCTGACGATCGCGACGATCGAGACCGGGGTGGCGCTGCGCGCCTTCGACGCCGACCGGCTCGACGGGGAGCTCTGCATCCGCGACGCGGCCCCGGGCGAGTGGCTGCCGGGACGGGCGAGCGAGCTGGCGACCGGGACGCTGACGATCGCCGACGCGAGCGGCCCGGTCGGCCTGCTGTTCGGGCCGACCGCGGCGGGGCGGGCGGTCGAACGCGAGAGCCGCCGCTTCGCGATCGCCGCGGTCGGCGTCGGGGCGGTGCCGATGATCGCGGTCGAGGAGGCCCTCTGGATCGCCGCCTCGGCGGTCGAGGCCGCTTAGACTCTGACCATGCCGGGAGTGCTCGACAGGGAGGCCGTCCGTCAGCCGACGAACCGGTTGCCTTTGGTCGCCCAGAGGGCTACCAACGACTACGGGTTGGACCGGGCGCGCGCCCGTGCCGAGCTGCGCCGGCAGATCGGCAGGCTGGAGCGGGAGCTCGGGGCGCTCGTCGCCGCGGGGCTGGGACGGGTCTCCGTCCCGCACCGGGTCGAGGCCGCCGGGCCGCCGCGCGTACTCGGGCTCGGTGAGCTCGAGGAGGTTCGCGACGCGCTCGCCGGGCGGATCGCCGACGCGCGCCGCGCGCTCGCCGAACGCGACGCCTTCGAGGCCGCCAACCGCGCCCTGCTCGAGGACCTGCTCGCCGCCCCGGAGGAGCACCGTTGGGTCCGCGTCAGCCGCGCCGACGTCGGCCTGCCCGGCTGCGGCGCCTGGCACTCGCGCCCGGTCCTCGGCCCGCTCGGCATGCTGATGGGCTGGTGGCGGGTCAAGGTCTCCTCGGGATGTCCGCGAGGCGGGCGGCTGGCGGCCGCGTCCCGAAACCGGAGGAGAGGCCCGAGGCGCCCTGGGGCAAGGCGCCGCTGGCCGAGCTGGCGATCCTCGCCGGGATCGTCTGCCTGGCGATCGGGGTCCTCGGCACCCACTACACCTTGATCGGCGTCGGCGTCGCCCTCGCCGGGATCGGCGGCATGGAGGTGGCGATCCGCGAGCACTTCGCCGGCTACCGCTCGCACACGACCCTGCTTGCGGGCTTCGTCTTCGTCGTCGTCGTCGCCGTCCTCTTCTACGAGGTCGGGCTGGTGCTCGCCTACGCGCTGCCGATCGGCGCGGTCTGCTTCGCGGTCGCCTTCTACCTCGCGCGCCGCGCATTCCGGCGCGCCTCCGGGGGGCTCAGCTTCCGGATCGGCGGAATGCGCGGCTAGCGCCGGGGTGGACGGCGGATTCCCCGCCGGGGAACCCGCCGTCCGGGGTCGGGGCCGCCTGGGACTGCTCAGGCGAGGGCGCGGGCGCCGCCGGAGCGGGCGGCGAGCTCGGCCGAAAGGATGGAGCGCTGGCGCGGGGTGAGCGTGCCCAGCTGCTTGTTCTCGTTCAGCGAGAGGGGGATCAGGAACTTGCGGGCGCGGGTGCGGCCCCAGCGGCGCTGGCTGGTGAGGAGCTCGGAGATGGTCATGCTCTCGGTCTGCCACGGGCAGTCACGGACGACCTCGGCGGGGTCGAGGTCACCCCGCGCCACCGCGCGCTTCAGCTCGGCGCGAGCGAGCCGTACGGAGTTCGCCCTTTCGAGCGCCCTCATGTGTTGAGGCGGTTCTGGAGATGCGGTCGTCGCTAGGGGTGCCGTCATGGCAGCGTCCACTGGACTCCTCCCTTCAAAAGGAATCGTTAACTGGGTTGGCTCGCCGACGATCCACCGTCAGAAATCCCTGCCTTTGGACGGACCTGGAGTGGCGGTCCGACCGTCCCCTGATGTGGCGGCGGCGAGGAGACGAAGCTACGGCTTCGAGGTGCTTGGCGTCAACCCGACCTCGGCGTATCGACGCCGAGCTCACCCGCTAAGAGCAACAATTTCGGAGCCCCCGCAAGGCAACCCCCATCCGGACGAGTCTGAAACTACCCACGACGGGGGATGTCAACTGGTGGTTAAGGGGCGGTAACAGCTTTCTTAAACGCGAGGGAGGTCCGGAAAGCCCGCGATCGTCTTCTCGATGATCGCCAGCGCCCGGTCGAGTTGCTCCCGCGTGTGGGTGGCCATCAGGCTCGTCCGCAGCAGCGCGCCGGCGGGCGGGACCGCCGGGTGGATCGCCACGTTGGTGTAGACGCCCGCCTCGTAGAGCGCCTTCCAGAGGAGCACCGCCTGCCAGTCGTCGCCGACGACGACCGGCACGACCGGGGTGGTGGCGACGCGCCCGTCGGGGAGCGTCCCCGGCTCGACCACGCGCAGCCCGAGCGAGCGCAGGCCTTCGCGCAGGTAGGAGGCGTTGCCGAGCAGGCGGGCGAAGAGCTCGGGGCCCTCGGCGCGGATCACCCGCAGGGCCGCCAGCGCGGCGCCGACCGCGGCGGGCACCGCCGAGGCGCTGAAGATGAAGGCGCGGCTGGAGACGCGGAGGTACTCGACCACGTCGGCCGGGCCGGCGATGAAGCCCCCGCAGGAGGCGAGGCTCTTGGAGAAGGTGCCCATCCGCAGGTCGACCTCGTCGTCGAGCCCGAAGAGCTCCGCGGCGCCCGCCCCGCGCGCGCCGAGGACGCCGGCGCCGTGGGCCTCGTCGACCATCAGGCGGGCGCCGTGGCGGCGGCAGAGCCCGACGACCGCGGGCAGGTCGCAGACGTCGCCCTCCATCGAGAAGACGCCGTCGACGACGACCAGGATGCCGCCGCCGTCCTCGGCCGCGCGGCCGAGCATCTTCTCCAGTTTGTCCATCCGGTTGTGGCGGAAGGGGCGCAGTTTGGCGCCGGAGATGCGGACGCCGTCGAGGATCGAGGCGTGGTCGCCGGAGTCGCAGATGACCGTGTCCTGGGGGCCGAGGATCGTCCCGATCGCGCCGACGTTGGCCTGGTAGCCGGTGGTGAAGACGATCGCGTCCTCGGTCCCCATCCATTCGGCCAGCTCGCGCTCGAGGTCGAGGTGGAGGGGCGTGGTGCCGTTGAGGAGCCGCGAGCCGGTGACGCCGGTGCCGAAGGTCTCGAGCGCCTCGCGGGCCGCCTCCTTGACGCGCGGGTCGCCGGTCAGGCCGAGGTAGTTGTTGGAGCCGAGCATGATCGTCTCGCGCCCTTCCATCTCGACCACCGGGCCGGCCTGCGAGGTGAGCAGGCGGAAGTAGGGGAGGAGGTCGTGCTCTTTGGCGGCTTCCAGCTGCTCGAGGCGGTCGTGGCTGCGCGCCTTCTCGAAGACGTCGATCGGTGCTTTGGCGGTCTCGCTCATGCGGTCAAGTCTAGGTAGGAGGCGGACGGAGGCGGCGCAAACCCGCAGTTTGCGGGCTTCTTGAGCGGGGGCCGGGGAGCCGACCTGACCCCTCGTTATCTTGGGTTCGGTGAGCGACCACGACCTTGACGGGGAGATCGTCGCCGAGGAAGACGCCGCCGCCGAGGATGCCGTCGACCCGGTGCGCCGGCTTCCCGGCCCCGCGCCCGAGGCCCACTCCCCGGCCCTGCGCGGCGAGGTGAAGACCGCCGCGGTCGCCGTCGCCGGTGGGGTCCTGGCGGGCGCCGCCACCGTCGCCGCCGTGCGCGTCGTCGGCTCGGCGGTCGGCTCGCGCGGCGGCGGGTCCCGGCTCCTGTCACGGCGGCGTCGCCCGGGCAGGGTGATCGCCAGCCGCTCCTTCCTGGTCGACGTCCACCTGCTCGACCGGTAGAGGTGGGCGCGCCCGCCGTGCTCGAGGCCGAGGTCCGGCCTCCCTCGCCGTTCCGGATCGGCCGCGGGTCGATCGACCGCACCCTGCGGGTCGAGCGGGGCATCGCCCGGCGGCTGCTGCAGGTCGACCGCCGGCCGGTCCTCGTGCGCGCCTGGCAGCCGGGGCCGGGCCGGGTGAAGCTCCGCGCCGAGGCGATCGATCCGGCCCGCCTCAGGGTGCCGGCCGTCGGCGGCGAGCTGCTGCCGGCGGGCCGGGCGGAGCTGGCGACGGCGATCGAGCGGATGCGCTTCGCGCTCGGCGTCGACGAGGACATGGGCGCCTTCCACGCCCGCTTTCGCCGCGACCCGCTGGTCGGGCCGCTCATCCGCCGCCTGCCCGACTTCCGGCCCGCGCGCCGGGTCTGGCCCTGGGAGGCATTGGCGGCGGCGGTCTGCGGGCAGCTGATCGAGGCGAGCCGGGCGGCGGTCATCGAGCGCCGCATCGTCGGCCGCTGGGGCGCCCGACTCGGCGAGGGGAGGGGAGCGCTGCGCGACGTCCCCGCCGCCGCCCTGATCGCCGGCCGCGCCCCGGCCGAACTGCAGTCGATGGACCTCTCCGGCGGCCGCTCGGTGGCGCTCCGCAAGCTGGCGATCGCGGTCGCCCGCGGCCACTGCGACATCGCCTCGCCGGACGCCGACGCCCGCTTCCTCGCGATCCCCGAAATCGGCCCCTGGACGATCCGCTGCCTCGCCCTCTTCGGCCGCGGCGAAGTCGACTCCCTGCCCGCCGGCGACCTCGGCTACATCAAGCTGGTCGGCCACCTCGCCGGCCTCGGCCGCCGCGCGACGGTCGCCGAGGTCGAAGAGTTCTACGCCCCCTACGAGCCGTACCGCGGGCTGGTGGGCTCGCTGACCCTGGCGGGCCTCCATCGGGTGGTGGCCGAAGGGCCGAAGCTGCGCTTGGCGCCGGATGCGTTGGCGGCTTGAGGGGGCGGGGCGGCGCAAGCGGCGCCCGGGCCGGGGTGGGGGCGGCCGTCCGAGAAGGCCGGGTGTGTGGGGAGTGTTGAAGCTTCGTGACGGGTGCCGGGGGAGGCGCAGGGTCCTCCACGAAGTGCGCGTTTCTTGTCACGAAGACTCCGGGAAGGTCACGGATCCTCATCCGCCCGGATCACGATGC
>DASZUH010000495.1:0-3478 GCA_035547715.1 Solirubrobacterales bacterium | reverse complement strand
CCCATGGGCGGTACAAGTGCACGGACGTCGTGGAGGTGGGACGAGACCGTGACGTCCCATGTGTCTTCGTCACGGAACCTGCGCCGACGCCCTCCGGCTGTCGCTTGTTGCGCCATGCGGAACAAGCGACAGCCGGAGGAGGGGCCGCCGGCCGGCGACGGGCGTGTTCCCGGGGGAAGGTCACGGGGACGGGCGAACTCCACGCTCCCGTCACCCTTCCGCCCGATTCGTCACGGATCCTCATGGGTCCGGTCACCTCCGCCGGGGGTCGGGACCAACCTGTCGTCTTTGGTAGCCCAGAGGGCGACCAAAGACGACAGGTTGACGGCCGGGTCCCGGGGGGTCGGGAGGAGGCGTGACGTTTCATGGGCCTTCGTCACGGATCACGCGCCTTCGTGGCCGATCATGCGCTCCTTCCCCGCGGGACGCGCACGTCCCTCCGGCACACGTCACGCACCCTCGCACCTCTCCCCACGGACCTGGCCTTCTCGGTGGCGGCCACAACCTGCCAGGGCCGCCACCGAGAAGGCCGGGCGCAACTCGGACGGCCGCCACCCTCGGACGGCCGCCAACCCCGGGCAGCCCGCCCCCGGGCGACAGCTTGAGCCGGCCCAGCCCCGGAACCAACCATCTAGGCTCGCACCGATGCCCCGCACGCTCTTCCACGACATCGACCCGGCCCGGGTCCGGGCCCACCTCGAAGAGGTGACCGGGGAGGTGGCGGGACGGGCCGAAGTGCTCGTCGCCTGCAAGTACGTGCCGCTGGAGGAAATGGGGGCGCTGGTCGAGGCCGGGGTCATGCTGGTCGGCGAGAACCGGCAGCAGGACCTCGCCGCCAAGCACGAGGCGTTCGGCGACGACTTCACCTGGGATTTCATCGGCAACCTGCAGAGCCGTAAGGTCAGGCAGATCCTGCCGCTGGTGCGGCTGATCCACTCGGTCGCGACCGACTCGGCGCTCGAGCAGCTCGGCCGCCACGGCACCCCCGAGACCGAGGTCCTGATCGAGGTCAACGTCGCCGAAGAGGAGGGTAAGGGCGGCGTCGCGCCCGCCGCGCTCGCCGACTTCATCGCCCGCTGCCCGGTCCGCGTCTCCGGCCTGATGACGATGCCGCCGTACGCCGCGGACCCCGAGGCCTCGCGGCCGCATTTCGCCCGCCTCGCCGAGCTCGCCGCCGCCAACGATCTGGCGCGCCTGTCGATGGGTACCTCCCAGGACTGGCGCGTCGCGCTCGACGAGGGGGCGACGATCATCCGGCTGGGATCGGCGCTATTCGTGTGATTCAGCGCTAATCTGGTCCTCGACCGCCATCAGCAAAACTGGTGAAGAGGAGTCGGCCTCGCGAGGCCGAATCAGCCCACATGGCCTTACGGGATACCTGGCATAAAGCGCTCGTCTACTTCGGACTCGCGGAAGACGATTACGGCGCCGAATACGAAGAAGACTACGAGCCGGAAACCGGCACGGAGGAAGTCTTCGAATCCTCGCGCCGCGAGCGGGACCGCGATTCGGGCTCGGTCCGCCGGCTGCCGACCTCGCGCCGCGCCCGCCGCGACGAGATCGACGACATCTTCGGCGACGACGAACCGATCGCCCCGAGCCGCACGCGCACGCTGCGCCCGGTCGACAACGGCGGCGGCGACATCCAGGTGCACCTGGTCATCCCGCGCAACTTCAACGACGCCCAGCAGGTCGCCGACCAGTTCAAACGACAGGTGCCGGTGATCCTCAACCTGCAGACCGCCGACCACGAGCTGTCGAAGCGGATGATCGACTTCTGCTCCGGACTCACCTACGCGCTCGACGGCGGCATGCAGCGGATCGCCGAGAAGATGTTCCTGTTGACGCCGCGCAACGTCGAGGTCTCGGCGGAGGAAAAAGCGCGGTTGATCGACAAGGGCTTCTTCAACCAGTCCTGACGCGGAGTAGCCTGGCCCGGATGAGCGCCTGGCCGTCGATCGCCTATCCGGAGTGGAGCGCGACCTGCGACACCCTGCACGCCCACACCCAGGTGCTGGGCAAGCTGGCCGCCGAACTGGCGCCGCCCGAGCCGCAGCTCCAGCACGCCGCCCTGCGCCTCACCGCGCGCGGTTGGGAGACGCTGCCGCTCCCGGCGCCCGACGGGTCCGGGGCGGCCTTCGTGGTGGCGCTCGACCTGCACCAGAGCGAGGTGCGGGTGGAGACGAGCGACGGCGAGGTCGACGCGGTGCCGCTCGTCCCGAACCGCGGCGTCGGTGAGGTGACGCGCGACGTGCTGAGAGCCGTGGCGCAGCTCGTCGGCGAGGCGAGGATCGACCCCGAGCCGCAGGAGGTCGCCTGGACGGCCCCGCTCGACGAGGACACCGAGCACGCCGCCTACGACCGCCAGGCCGTCGCCGAGTACCTCGGCATGGCGACTCGCGCCGCCGCCGTCCTGACCGCCTTCCGGGCGCCGTTCCGCGGCCGCTCGACCCCGGTCAACGCCTGGTGGGGGTCCTTCGACCTCGCCGTCAGCCTCTTCTCCGGCGACCCGGCGACGCCGCCGTCCGACGACTTCATCATGCGCAACGCGATGGACTCGCAAGAGGTCGCGGTGGGCTGGTGGCCCGGCGACGCGAAACACGCCGGCGCCGCCTTCTACGCCTACGCGCACCCGGCCCGGCCGGGCTTCAGCGATGCCGATCTGGGGGTGCCGGGAGCCCGCTGGGACGCCGATCTGGGCGAGTACCTGCTCGAGTGGAGCGACGTGATCGCCGCCGCGGACCCGCACGCCCTCGCCCTCGACTTCTGCCGGTCGGTCTTCGCCCACGCCTGCTCGACCTGCGGCTGGGACCCGAGCCTCGCCGCGAGCGCCGAAGGCACCCCGCCGCCGGTCGCCTGACCAGGGGAGCGCGTTCGCACGCGCCGGTAATCTGGGCCGATGGTCATCGGTTTCATCGGCTCGGGCAGCATGGCGGCGGCGCTCGCGCGCGGGCTCGGCGGGCTCCTCGACGGGATGCTCTTCTCCGACTCGGGCTCCGGCCGGGCGGCGGCGCTCGCCGCCGAGCTCGGCGGCGAGGCGCTCGCCAACGAGGAGGTCGCCCGCCGCGCCGACGCGCTGGTCCTCGCGGTCAAGCCCGCCGCGCTCGAGGCGGTCGCGCCCTCGCTCCAGGAGGCGGGCGAGATCGTCTCGGTCCTCGCCGCGACGCCGCTGGCGCGCCTGCGCGCGGCCTTCCCCGACGCGACCGTCCTGCGGACGATGCCGAACGTCGGCGTCGAGGTGCGCAAGGGCGTCATCTGCGTCGCCGGCGACGACCCCTCGCCCGCCGTCGCCGAGGCGCTCGAGCAGATCGCCCACGTCGTCGCGATCGAGGAGGAGGACTTCGACGGCGCCACCGCGGTGATGGGCTGCGCGCCCGCCTACCTGGCGCTGGCGGTGGAAGCGATCGCCGACGCCGGCGCCAAGGACGGCCTCGACCCGGAGCTGGCGCGCGAGCTGATCGTCGAGACCACCGCCGGC
>DASZUH010000494.1:0-1785 GCA_035547715.1 Solirubrobacterales bacterium | reverse complement strand
CGCCCCTACCGTGGGGTCGACCACCTAGCTGTCGAACCCGAGGCCGAGCCGGTCGAGCAGTCCGAGCCAGACGCCTCGTCTGCCGTCGCGGGCGTCGGCGGCGGCGAGCCGGTTGCGGGTCAGTTGGATCACGGCGCTGCGCAGCGGCTCGGGCGGGAAGGGCAGCGGCTTGCGGCGTACGTAGCGGCTGCGGGTCGCCTCGGTCTCGCGGCCGTCGACAAGGTCGAGGGCGACCCGCGCCCCGAAGCGGGTCGAGGCGACTCCGAGCCCGGTGTACCCGGCGGCGTAGGCGACCCGCCCGCCGAGCGCGGTGCCGAAGAAGACCGAGAAGCGGCTGCAGGTGTCGATCGCGCCGCCCCAGCGGTGGGTGAAGCGGAGGTCGTCGAGCTGGGGGAAGGTGACGCGGAAGTTCTGGACGAGGCGGGCGAAGGTCTCGTCGTGGTCGTCGAGATCGGGCCGCACCGGCCCGCCGTACCGATAGACGGCATCGAAGCCGCCCCAGAGGATCCGATCGTCGGCGCTCAGCCGGTAGTAGTGGAAGCGGTTGCCGCCGTCGCCGATCCCCTGCCGCCGTCGCCAGCCGATCGACTCCAGCTGCGCCGCCGAGAGCGGCTCGCTCATCAGCGCATAGTCGTAGACGGGGGCGACGTAGCGGCGCAGCGCACGGACCGGGGAGGGGTAGGCGCTGGTGCCGAGGACGACGCGCCGCGCGGTCAGCGTCCCGCCGGGCGTGCGCACCGCGACCCGGTCGCCGGCCTCCTCCAACGACTGCGCGGGCGTCCCCTCGTACACCCGGACGCCCGCGCGCCGCGCCGCCTCGTAGAGGCCGAACGCCAGCTTCGCCGGGTCGAGCACGCCGCCCGCGTCCTTGACCCAGGCGCCGCCCCGGTAGGTCGGCGAGTCGACCTCGGCCCGCATCGCCGCGGCGTCGGCGAAGACCTCGACGTCGTAGCCGAAGCGGCCGTAGAGCGCCGCCGTCTCGGCCGGCCAGTCGTCCTGGTAGGCGGCGACGCTCGGGGTGAGCTCGCCGGTGAGCTCGAGATCACAGTCGATCCCGTACCGCTCGAGGTCGGTGACCAGCCCCGCCATGTTCTCCCGCCCGAGCCGCTCGAGCAGCCCGATCTCGTCGCCGAAGCGGGCGAGCCCGTTCTCCAGCCCGTGCGTGAGCGAGCCGATCGCGAAGCCGCCGTTGCGGCCGCTGGCGCCGAAGCCGATCGTCTCCGCCTCGAGCAGCGCCACCTCGCGGCCGGGATCGTCGGCCTTCGCGTGGAGGGCGGCCCAGAGCCCGGTGAAGCCGCCGCCGACGACGCAGAGGTCGGCCTCGGCCGGCCCGCGCAGGGGAGGGGACGGCTCCCGCGCGGGCAGCGCGGCGAGCCAGAACGACCGCCCCTCGGCGTCCGCATAGGCGGCGCGATCGGCCGCGGTCGGCGGGGTCAGCGGCCAGGGCGCGGGCATGAGTCCTTATAGCCGAGCTCGCGGTCGCGGGGGTATGTGATGGTGGGGGACGGGGGCGGGGAAAGCTGTCGCTCGGGTCCGGCGGCCGTCCGAGTTACGCCCGGCCGTCCCGTCCACGGCCCCGGCTGGTGGTGGCCGTGGCCGGGACGGCCGGGTCCATGGGGAGAGGGGAGGGTTCGTGACGTGCGCCGGATGCACGTGCGCGTGTCGCCGGGGAGGAGCGCATGATCCGCCACGAAGGCGAGTGGTCCGTGACGAAGGCCCATGGAACGTCACGGTCCATCCCCACTTCCTCATACCTCGCCCGGGTGCGTTCGTCGCTTGTAGCCG
>DASZUH010000493.1:0-7430 GCA_035547715.1 Solirubrobacterales bacterium | reverse complement strand
TGGCAGAAGGGTCACGGAAGTCCGGAGTTCCTCCCGTCCCTGTGCCCCCTTCCCCACGGAACCCTCACGTCCCGGGCGTCTCGTGGCAAGCGGGCAACCTGCCAGGGCCGCCACGAGACGCCCGGGACGCAACTCGGACGGGCGCCCCGCCCCCGAACCACAGGCCCCGGCCCAACCCCCGGCCGTGGAATGGCATCAACCGCCTAGATGTGGTCGCTGGGCAGGTGCCAGCGGCGCGGCTCGATCAGCTCGTCCATCGCCTCCGGCCCCCAACTGCCGGGCTCATAAGGGACCGCCGGCGGCGGGTTCTCGAGCACCGGGGCGGAGATTTCCCAGAGCCGCTCGATCGCGTCGGAGCTGGTGAAGAGCGTGCGGTCGCCGTTCATCGCGTCGTGGATCAGGCGCTCGTAGGGGTCGAGCGCGGCCCGGTTGTTGCCGAACGCCTCGGCGTAGGTGAACTGCATGTGGGCTTCGCCGAGCTGCATCGTCGCGCCCGGGACCTTGGCCAGGAACGACGCCGAGATGCTGCCCGGCTCGCCCAACTCGAAGGTGAGGTGGTCGCGGCCGAAGTCCTCCGGGATCCGCGCCTCGTCGAACGGGAAGAGCCGTCGCGGCGGCTGCTTGAAGGCGATCGTGAGGACGTGGTGGCTCTCCGCCATCCGCTTGCCGGAGCGCAGGTAGAACGGCACGCCCTCCCAGCGCCAGTTGTCGACGAAGGCCTTGACCGCGATCAGCGTCTCGGTATCGGAATCCGGGTCGACCCCTTCCTCCTCGCGGTAGCCGACGTACTGGCCACGGACGATGTCCTCGCGCCTCAGCGGCAGCATCGAGTCGAAGACCTTCTCGCGCTCGAGCCCGAGCGGTTTCGGCTCCAGCGTGGTCGGCGGCTCCATCGCGACGAACCCGAGGAGTTGGAACAGATGCGTGACGAGCATGTCGCGAAAGGCGCCCGTCCCCTCGTAGAAGGAGCCACGCATCTCGATCGAGAGCGTCTCCGGGATGTCGATCTGGACGTGGTCGATGTGATTGCGGTTCCAGACCGGCTCGAACATGCCGTTGGCGAAGCGCAGGGCGAGCAGGTTCTGCACCGCCTCGCGGCCGAGGTAGTGGTCGATCCGGTAGATCCGGTCCTCGTCGAAGACCGACCGGAGGCGTTCGTTCAGTTCGTGGGCCGAGGCGAGGTCGGTGCCGAAGGGCTTCTCGGTGATCACCCGGGCGGTTCCCTCGATCCCCAGCCTGCCGATCTCTTCGACCGTCCCGGCGGCGGCCTTCGGCGGCAGCGAGAGGTAATAGAGGAGGTCGACCTCGCCGCCGAGCTCTGCCTTGGCCTCCTCGATCGCCTTGCCGAGTGGCTCGAAACCGTCACCGACGCCGACGAAGCTGAGCTTCTTCGTGAACTCCTCGAGGACGCCGTTGGCATCCGACTTCCGCCCCGAGCCGTCGACCGACTCGCGGGCGAGCCGGCGGAATTCGTCGGTCGAGATCGGGTGCCTGGCGGCGCCGATGATGCGGAAGCCCCGCGGCATCAGCCCCGCCTGCGAGAGGTGGAACATCCCGGGGAGGAGCTTGCGCCTGGAGAGGTCGCCGGTCGCCCCGAAAAGGACGATCACCTGGTCGGTCTTGACGGGATCCGCGGCGCGATCCTCTCGTGCGCTCTCGGTCGTGACGCTCACGACGCGCAGGCTACAAGGAGCCCTTCGTCGGCTTATTGTGGGAGGCGATGCCGAGCGCGACCGATGGTGGGACCGAGTTCGATCCGGCGGCGCTCGAACGGACCGAGGCGCGCTTCTGGCGCGAGCTCTGGGACGCGGCGCCGGGGGAGGTGGCGGCCGCGCACGGGGTGCGGCGCGGCGAGTTCGGGCCGGTGCAGGCGACGGTGGTCGCCGACCTGCCCGAGGCCCGGACGCTGAACCTGGTGCTCGGCGCGGCGAGCGGCGATGCGGCCGCGGAGGGCTTCCTCGACGAGGCGATCGAGTGGGTGCGCGGCGTCGGCGCGCGCGGGTTCGCGCCGGTCGCGCCGCAGGAGCCCGGGACCGCGGCGGCCGAGGCGGCGCTCGCGGCGGCCGGCTACGAGCGCGGCCGCGGTTGGATGCGCTTCGTCCGTGACGTCCACCCGCCGCGCTTCCAGGTCGCGGCCGACGTCGAGGTGGTCGAGGTCGCCGGCGCCACCCGCGGCGAGGCACCCGGCGACGCTCCCTTCGCCACGATCGCCGCGCTCGGCTTCGGCCTGCCCGCCTGGGCGGCCTCGCTCCTCGCCCCCCTCCCCTCCCTGCCCGACTGGCACTGCTACGTCGCCCGCGTCGACGGCGAGCCGGTCGCCTGCGCGGCGATGCTCGTCGACGGCGACGTCGCCGAGCTCGGCCTCGCGGCGACGCTCGAGAGCGGCCGCCGCCGCGGCTGCCAACTGGCGCTCCTGCGCCGGCGGATCGAGGACGCCGCCGCGGCCGGCGCCCGCACCCTCTTCGTCGAGACCGGCGAGCGGGTCCCCGGCCACCCCTCGACCAGCTACGGCAACATCCTCCGCGCCGGCTTCGAGGAGGCCTACGTCTGCCACGGCTGGACCGATGCGCGAACTGCTGCCGACTGACTTCCTGCGCGCCGAAGCGGGCGGCGGGCTGGCGCTGCTCCTGGGCAGCGCGGCGGCGTTGATCTGGGTCAACGTCCTCGACGCGGGCGGGTACGCGTCCTTCTGGGCGACCCACGTCAACATCGGGATCGGCGGCGCGTCGATCGAAGAGAGCCTCGGCCACTGGGTCAACGACGGCCTGATGACGCTCTTCTTCTTCCTCATCTCGCTGGAGATCAAGCGCGAGCTGGTGACCGGGGAGCTCCGCCACCCGAAGCGCGCCGCCTTGCCGATCATCGCCGCACTCGGCGGCGTCGTCACCCCGATCGCGATCTTCCTCGCCGTCACCGGCGGCCACGACGCCGCCGGCTGGGGAATCCCGATGGCGACCGATGCGGCCTTCGCGATCGGCGTCCTGGCCCTGCTCGGCGACCGGGTCGGGGTCGGGGTGAAGCTCTTCCTGGTGACGATCGCCGTGGTCGACGACGTCGCCGCGATCGGCGTGATCGCCGTCGCCTACACCGACCACCTCAGCCTCGGCTGGCTGGTCGTCGCGATCGCCGGGCTGGTCGGCGTCGGCCTGACGCGGATGCTCGGCGTGCGGCGGATCCTCGTCTACGTGCCGCTCGGGCTGTTCGTCTGGGTGGCGACGCTCGAGTCGGGCATCCACGCGACGCTCGCCGGGGTGACCCTGGCGCTGATCACGCCCGCGGTGCCGGTGGGCGGGCGCGACGTCCTCGGTGAGCTCGAACACCGCCTCCACCCCTGGGTCAACTACGCGATCCTGCCGCTCTTCGCGCTCGCCAACGCCGGGGTGAAGCTCGGCGGCGGCGAGCTCTCCGACCCCGACGGCCGCCGGATCGCCCTCGCCGTCGCGATCGGCCTCGTGGTCGGCAAGTTCGTCGGCATCGGCGGCGCGACCCTGGCGGCGCTCCGCCTCCGCCTCGGCGCCCTGCCGTCCGGGGTCGACATGCGCGGCCTGCTCGGCGCCGCCGCCCTCGGCGGCATCGGCTTCACCGTCTCGCTCTTCATCACCCCGCTGGCCTACGACGACCCCCTGCTGACCGGCGCCGCCAAGCTCGGCATCCTCGGCGGCTCCGTCGTCTCCGCCACGATCGGCGTCTGCATCTTCCTCACCGCCGGGACGCACCCCAGCCGCGAAGCCGAGGAAGAGGCGAGCGGGACCTAGTCGCCCGGCTTCGCTTCGGTCCACGCGTAGCCGATGCAGCCGTCGAGTTTCGGTCCCTGTGGGACCAAAACCAAACACACAGACTTTTGATCGGTCTGGTTGGAGGGAGGCCGGTCGAACCTAGTACGCGCGGGCGACGATCGCCAGCAGGTCGGGCTCGTCCTCGGAGGCGGGGACGGTGCCGTCGGGGCGCTGGATACAGCGGACGCTGACGCCCTCGTCGAGGAGGCGGCGCTCGCCCTCGGGGCCGAGCCTGGCCCACTCGATCCGGCCGACACCCTCGCGGCCGGCCTCGAGGGCCGCCTCGACGTCGGCGACGTCGGTGGTCGCGGCGTCGCGGAAGGCCGTTGCCTCGGCGAGCATCGAGGACTGGATCGTCTCGAGCAGCTCGGGGACGAGGCCGGGCAGGTCGCCGAGCGGCGCCTGGCGCTTCTCCCCCGTGTCGCGGCGGACCAGGGGCGCCTCGCCGGCGGCGAGGTCGCGGGGGCCGAGGTCGATCCGCACCGGCACCCCTTTCAGCTCCCAGTCGACGGCGCGGCGGCCGAAGCCGGTGTGGGTGTCGGCGTCGACCTCCACCCGGGCGCCGGCCGCGGCGATCGCGTCGCCGAGCTCCCGCGCCTTCTCGACCGCGCCGTCCTCGTCGCGGACCACCACGATCGCCACCTGCGTCGGCGCGATCCGCGGCGGCAGCCGCAGCCCGCGCGCGTCGCCGTGGCCCATGATCAGGCCGCCGACGAGGCGGGTCGAGGCGCCCCACGAAGTGGTCCAGGCGGTCTCGACCTGGCCCGACTCGTCGGTGTAGGTGATGTCGAAGGCGCGGGCGAAGTTCTGGCCGAGCTCGTGGCTGGTCGCCAGTTGCAGCGCTTTGCGGTCGCGGGTGATCCCCTCGCAGGTCATCGTGTTGGTGGCGCCGGCAAAGCGCTCCTCGGCGGTCTTGCGGCCGAGCAGGACCGGCAGCGCCAGCATCTCGACGAGGAAGTCGCGGTAGACGTCGAGGTGGATCCGCAGCGCGTAGGCGGCGGCGTCGGCCTCGCTCGCGTGGACGGTGTGACCCTCCTGCCAGAGGAACTCGCTGGTGCGCAGGAAGAGGCGCGGGCGCAGCTCCCAGCGGAGCACGTTCGCCCACTGGTTCAGCAGCAGCGGCAGGTCGCGGTAGGAGTTGACCCATTTCGCCATCTGCTCGCCGAACACCGTCTCCGAGGTCGGCCGGATGACCACCGGCTCCGCGAGCTCTTTGCCGCCGGCGATAGTCACCACCGCGAGCTCCGGGCTGAAGCCCTCGACGTGCTCGGCCTCGCGCTGCAGGTAGCTCTCCGGGATCAGCAGCGGGAAGTAGACGTTCTGCGCGCCCGCCGCCTTGATCCGGCGGTCGAGGTCGGCCTGGATCCGCTCCCAGATCGCGAAGCCGTAGGGACGGATGACCATCGTCCCACGAACCGGGCCGTTGTCGGCGAGGGCCGCGAGGGCGATCACGTCCTGGTACCAGCGCGGGTAGTCCTCGTTCGGGTCGGCGATCGGCGATTTCGGCATGGCCGAGATCCTAGGTTTCGGCGACGGACAGCGCTCTGCGGTCGCGCCGCCGAGCGCGCGCCGCGAGGTCGGCGGGACAAAGGCGCCCACCGGAATCGAACCGGTGTAAACGGCTTTGCAGGCCGCTGCGTAGCCACTCCGCCAGGGCGCCAAGGTGGCTCATTCGGTCGCGGCTCGGGGACGAGGGCGACCGGATGGGCGCCGGACAGCTTAGAGCGTCGGGGGCCGACCGCGGGGCGGGACGGGTGGGCGTGGATGGCGGGGTCGGCCATCCGGCAGGCTGTGGTCCGTAGAAAGGACTTCAGTTCTGGCGCCCGCGGCCGATGAACCAAGGGATCCGCAACTGTCCCCGATCGGAGAACCCTTGAAGCGCTTTCGAGTCCGGCTGAGCTACTCCAACGTCGTCGCGACGATGGCGCTGTTCTTCGCCCTGGCGGGCGGGGCCTGGGCGGCGACGCAGCTGCCGAAGGAAAGCGTCGGCTCGCAGCAGTTGGCGAAGGGTGCGGTGACGCCGGCGAAGCTCAGCGAGCAGGCGAAGAAGGGCTTCACCGGGACGAGGGGCGAAGCGGGGCCGCAGGGCGCGCTCGGGCCGCGGGGCAACGAAGGGCCGCGCGGCGAAGGCGGCGCCGTCGGCGCGACCGGGCCGCAGGGGGTCCGCGGCGCGACGGGCGCGACCGGGGCGACGGGCGCGCGGGGCGAACCCGGCGAAATCGGCCTGCGCGGCGAACGCGGGCCGCAGGGCGAAACCGGGACGACCGGCGCCCGCGGGGAACGCGGCGAACAGGGCGAACACGGGCTCCAGGGGGATCGCGGTCCCGACGGCCCGCAGGGGGATCCTGGGCCGGAAGGCCCACAGGGCCCGCAGGGGGATCCCGGCCCGAAAGGCGAAAAAGGCGATCCTGGGCAAGAAGGCGAACGGGGCCCGAGCGACGCCTACGTCGACGTCAGCGAAGCCACCACGCTCGAAGTCGCCGCCGCCGGATCCGCGACCGTCCCGCTCGAACTCGAACTTCCGCCGGGCCGATACGTCCTCCAGGCGTTCATCACCATCCAGGGCAACCTCGTGACCGGCGCCGCGGCGGAATGCGAATTCCAGGCGCCCGGCGCGGAAGTCACGCTCGGGCCGTCGAACAAGTTCCTCGCCGACGTCGTCTCCGGCGGCTACGGCTCGCTCGCCGGCACGACCACCGCCACGGTCGCCGCCGAAGGCAAGGTCCGGGTCTCCTGCGAAGCCCTCTCGGAACTCTCTCGATTCTTCATCCCCGCCGAAGGCGGCCACCTCACCGCGATCATGGTCGGCGCGCTCCACGAATAGGCGCGGGGCGCGGGCGTCAGCCGCGCAGCGCCGTCACCGTCAGTTCGAGCGGCACCTTCGCCCCCCAGTCGTCGCGCGCCATCGCGCGGACGATCAGCTTCGGCGCCTTCCCCGCCCTCAGCGCCGCCTGCAGCTGGTCCCGGTCCTTCGCCCGCAGCGGCAGCATCATCCGCTCCGAGCCGCCCGCGACGACCCGCGCCCGCACCTTGCCGGTGTGCACCGACGGGCTCTTGCCCTGGGCCGAGGCGACCACGGTGCACGCCTCGGTCGGGCAGCGCGCGGTGACCACGATGCCGCCCGCGCCGACGACGTCCTGGCGCGCCGCCCCGTCGATCTTGAAGACCAGCTTGTGGGCGCCGTGGGGCGCATCGGCGCTCGCCACCGCCGGGAGGAGCGCCACCGCCCCGGCGCTCAGCGCCAGCAGGCCGGCGAGGAGGTGGCCCGGGCGCCGTCTCGAGGGACAAGGGGACCGTTTGACCGCGGCACGAATAATCGACATCCCCTATTCGTATCCCAGGAATGCCGCCTCCTACCGACTATCGAGTACGGAAAAAGAACGAATCGGCCCCGGGCGCGCCGACCGGGCGCCGCACCGCCGCGCGGGCCTATTCCGGCGCGTCGCCCTCGGTGTCGTCGTAGGGCGTGACCGTGCCGTAGTCCTCGACGGTGCCGCCATCGCGTTCCGAGGCCTCGTCCGGATCGTCCCCGGCCTCGCGCAGCGAGCGGCGCTGGCGCAGGTAGTCCCAGGTCTTGTCGAGCTGAACTTTGATCTCTTCGAGGCGGGCGTGCTCGTCGTCGTCGAGGCCCTCGCCCTCGTGGCGGTGGAGCAG
>DASZUH010000492.1:0-5769 GCA_035547715.1 Solirubrobacterales bacterium | reverse complement strand
CCCCCCCCACGCCCGGGACGCATCTCGGACGGCCGCCCCGGCGGCGAGTCGCCGCCCAACGCCGCCGCCCCCGACCCTTACCCGCCCTCTCCGAACAATTCCGGCGCCAACTCCGCCAGAAGCCCGACCGGGAGGCCGATGACGTTGGAGACGCTGCCCTCCAGGCGCTCGACCAGGGTCGAGCCGAGGGTTTGGATCGCGTAGCCGCCGGAGCGGCCTTGCCACTCGCCGAAGTTCACATAACGTTGCTTTTCGGCGTCGGAGAGGTGCTTGAAGACGACCTCGGTACGTTCGAGGCCGCTGCGCTCCTCCCCGTCGGCCCCGATCACGACGAGGCCGCTGATCACGGTGTGGCCGCGGCCCGACATGCGGTCCAGGTAGGCGCGGGACCCGGCCGCGTCGGCCGGTTTGCCGAGCACCTCCCCGTCGAGGACGACGTCGGTGTCGCAGGCGATCACGATCGCGCCCGCGGGGCGCTCGACCGCGCGGGCCTTGCGCCGCGCGTTCTCGATCACGAGGAATTCGGGATCCCCGGCGTCGAGCTCCTCGACGCCGGGGACCACCACCTCGAACTCGAGCCCCAGCTTGGCGAGGATCTCGCGCCGCTGGGGCGACCCCGAGGCGAGTACTACGGGAGCGGACAGAGCCCTAGAGCTCGGGGAACCAGATCCCGATCTCGCGCTCGGCCGACTCGTCGGAGTCGGAGCCGTGGACCATGTTGAAGGTCACCTCGAGCGCGAAATCGCCGCGGATCGAGCCCGGCGCGGCCTCGACCGGATTGGTCGCGCCGATCAGCTGGCGGGCCGCCTTCACCGCCTCGACCCCCTCGAACACGATCGCGACCAGCGGGCCGCCGGTGATGAAGCTGACGAGCTCGCCGAAGAACGGCTTCTCCGTGTGCTCGGCGTAGTGCTGGTTGGCGATCTCCTCGGTCGCGGTCAGCGACTTGATCGCGGCGATCCGCAGCCCCTTGCGCTCGAAGCGGGCAATCACCTCACCGGTCAGGGCGCGCTCGAAGGCGTCAGGCTTGACGAGGATCAGGGTCCGGCTCACGGCGGGGGCTCCTTTGTTCTTGTTCGGTGGTCGGCGCTTCTTTGGAAGCGCTGCGGGAGCCTTTGCGGCTGCCCGAAGCTTTCGGTTTGGCGGCGGCGCGTTCGCCTTCCCCGGCGTTGCCCGCGGAGGCGCCGGCGGCCTGTTTTTTCCGCGGACGGGCGCGGCGCTGCGGCGCCACTTCGTCGAGCTCCCGGTCGCGTTCGCGTTCGCGCTCCGCGGTGGCGGGCGCGCGGCGCCCACCCCGGCGGCGACCGCCTTCGGGCTCCCCGCCACCACGGCCGCCGAGCGCCGTCTCGCAGAAGGGGCAGAGCCCCCAGCGCGGGTCGACCGGTTCGCCGCAGGTCGGGCACGGATCCTTCAGCCGCCGCTGGCAGTTGGGGCAGCGCAGGTAGTTTTTCTCGATCGGGTATTCGCAGTTCGGGCAGCTCGACTCGCGCAGCTGGCGCACCCGCAGCTCGGCCGCCTTGATCTCCAGGTCACGCTCGTGCGCGTCCTCGAGGAACTCCGGCGGCCGTACGATCGTGTAGACGGCGGTGCCGATGTAGGGGAAGAACGAGGCGATCGTCGCGCAGCCGACCAGGAACGGATCGGAGATCCGACGGCGCGCGTCGAGGAACGTGTAGACGATCAGCGCCAGCCAGAGGACGATCAGCAGGAGCAGAACGAGGGTCGCGGCCAGGTTGAGGCCGGAGTTGGTGATTCCGAAGATCGCTAGTGCCATGGGTATACCCCCTTCCGGGGATGGGGATCGCGCAGTGTATTCGCCGTGCGGACGCCTGATCCTGTTCGGGCGCTCAGACGGGCCCCTGGATCAGAGGAAAAGCCTCCCGAACAGGTACCCGACACCGAAGAAGATGAGGATCACGATCACCACCACGGCGGCGACCAGGGCCATCATCGACAGCAGTTCGGAGCCCGCGCTGCGATCCATGCAGGAATCCTCGCACAGTCACTCCGCTTCGCCGGGGCGCGGCGCGGTGAGAGTTCCCTGAGAGGCCCGCGCCGGGCCGATCAGGTAATGCGATCCGGTGATGAGGAGGACTCCCGCGAAGATGCCGCAGGCGAGTTCGGTGGCGCGGCGCAGGGCCGGTTCGAGCCGCGGCTCGGCGACCGCCTCGACGCCGTGGGCGCGGCAGAGGTCGGCGAGCTCCTGGGCCGGTCGCGAGCGCGCCCCGGGGCGTCCCTGCCCCGCCAGCGCCGCGGGCGGGATCTCGGTGCAGACGGCGGCGCGCAGGACCGGCGCCAGCGCCGCGATCATCGCCGGCGCGTCCTTGTCGGCGAGCACCGCCAGGCAGGCGACGACCGGGCGACCTGCCGCGATCCCCGGCAGCGCCTCGGCGAGCGCGGCGGCGCCGTCGGGGTTGTGGGCGGCGTCGACGTAGGTCGGCGGGCTCGCGGCGATCCGCTCGAGCCGGCCGGGGACGGTGAGCCCGGCGGCGACGGCGGCGACCTTCCCCGTGTCGACCTCGCCGAGGAAGGCCTCCGCGGCGGCGGTGGCGAGGGCGAAGTTGCGCCGCTGGAAGGGACCGGTGGCGGCGACCTCGATCCCCGGGCCGGGGTCCTCGGGGGCGACGACGAGGGTGGCGGCGCGTTCGCCCGCGATCCGCTCGGCGAGGGCGCGGACGTCGGGCGAGACGCGCCCGAGCACCAAGGTCGAGGCGTCGCGCAGGACGGCGAGCTTCTCGGCGGCGATCTCAAGCTCGGTCCCCCCCAGCCACTCGGTGTGGTCGCGGCCGATCGAGGTGAGGACGGTGACCCGCGAGGGGATCGTGTTGGTCGCGTCGAGCCGCCCGCCGAGCCCCGCCTCGATCGCCGCCGCCTTGACCCGGGCGCGGGCGAGGGCGACGAAGGTGGCGGCGGTGGCGGCCTCGAACTCGGTCACCGCATCGCCCTCCTCGAGCGTCCGGTTGACGCCCGCGGCGGCGGAGGCGACCTGCTCGACCGCCTCGACCCAGTCCTCGGGGGCGATCTCCTCGCCGCGGATCAGGGTGCGCTCGGTCCAGCGGGTGGTGTGCGGCGAGAGGCAGGCTCCGGACGGCACGCCGTGGGCTTCGAGCAGCGCCGCGACCATCCGCGTCACCGAGGACTTGCCGTTGGTGCCGACGACGTGGACCGAGGCGAAGCGGCGCTGGGGTAGGCCGAGCGCCGTGGTCAGCTTCCACATCCGCTCGAGCCCGAGCTTCCAGCCGACCATCTCGAGCGAGTCGAGATAGGCGTCGGGGTCGAAGAGGTCGGAGTTCGGGTCCAAGGTGAGCCGACGGCTGCGCCGCTGCGCGTCCGCGCCGTCTATCCCTCGCCCAGTTCGTCGAGTTCGCGGCGGTAGCGCTCGAGCTTGCCGCGCTCCTCCTCGACCACCGCGGCGGGCGCCTTGGCGACGAAGCCCTCGTTGCCGAGTTTGCGCTCGGCCCGGTCGATCTCGCCGCGCAGCTCCTTGCGCCGGCCGCCGAGTCGCGCCTCGACCGCCTCGGCGTCGAGCTCCTCGGAGGCGAGCACGCGCACCGGGCCGACCGAGGCGACCGGCGCCGAGCCGACGCCGTCGAAGGCGAAGCGCGAGAGGCGGCCGACGAACTCCGACGGGGCCATCCCGTCGATCACCGCCGGCAGCACCGCCTTGGCGGGCACGCCGACGAGGTCGCGCCAGGCGCGGAGGTCGCGGGTGAGGGCGATCTCCTCGGCGACGTCGGCCTCGGCGTCCCGGTCGAAGAGCGACTCGTCGGCCTCCGGGAAGGCGTGGACGACGAGGTGGCCGTCGCGGGCCGGATGGAAGGACCAGATCTCCTCGGTGACGAAGGGCATCGTCGGGTGCAGCAGGCCGAGAACGCGTTCGAGCGCGTAGAGGAGCGTCGCCGAGACGTCCTCCTCGCCCTCGTAGAGCCGCGGCTTGACGATCTCCAGGTACCAGTCGCAGAGGTCGTTGTAGACGAAGGCGTAGCACTCCTGCACGGCGTGGGCGAAGTCGAAGGCCTCGAGCCGCGCGGTCACCGAGCCGATCGTCGTCTCCAGGCGCGAGAGCAGCCAGCGGTCCTCGACCCGGACCGCGCGCGGCGCCGGCTCGACGTCGGCGGCGTTCAACAGGATCAGGCGGGAAGCGTTCCAGAGCTTGTTCGCGAGGTCGGAGCCCTGTTCCACCTTGGCGTCCGAGTAGCGCACGTCCTGGGTCGAGGACATCGCCAGCAGGCCGAAGCGGAGCGCGTCGGCGCCGCGCGCGTCGATCTCCTCCAGCGGGTCGATCCCGGTCCCCAGGCTCTTCGACATGCGCCGCCCATCGCGGGCCTGGATCACCGAGTGGACGTAGACGTCACGGAAGGGCACCTCACCGGGGAACTCGAGCCCCATCATCACCATCCGCGCGACCCAGAGGAAGAGGATCTCGCGGGCGGTGGTGAGGAAGCTGGTCGGGTAGAAGGCGCGCAGCTCGGGCGTGTCGTCGGGCCAGCCGAGGGTGGCGAAGGGCCAGAGGGCCGAGCTGAACCAGGTGTCGAGCACGTCCTCCTCCTGGCGCAGCTCCCCCCCGCAGGTGCCGCAGCGCGCCGGTGCGGTCTCGGCGACGATCGTCTCCTCGCAGGGGTCGCAGTACCAGACCGGGATCTGGTGTCCCCACCAGAGCTGGCGCGAGATGCACCAGGGGCGGATCTCCTCGAGCCAGTTGAGGTAGACGCGGGACCACTGCTCGGGCCGGATGTCGACCTCGTCGGCTTCGACGACGCTCATCGCCGGCCGCGCCAGGTCGTCCATGCGGCAGAACCACTGCAGCGAGATCAGCGGCTCGATCCGCTCGCCGGAGCGGTGCGAGAAGGGCACCGAGTGCGTGTAGGGCTCCTCTTTGCGCAGCGCGCCCTCGGCGCGGAGATCCTCGACGATCGCCTTCTGGGCCTCCGCCACGGTCAGGCCCTCGTAGTCGCCCGCCTCCTCGTTCATGCGGCCGTCGGGACCGATCACGACCAGCTCCGGGAGCCTCAGCGAGCGACCGAACTCGAAGTCTTTGGGGTCGTGGCCGGGGGTGATCTTCAGCGCCCCGGTGCCGAACTCCATCTCGACGTCGTCGTCGCCGTGGATCGGGAGGCGGCGACCGACCAACGGCAGGATCGCGTGCCTGCCGATCAGGTGGCGATAGCGCTCGTCGGCCGGGTTCACGGCGATCGCGGTGTCGCCGATCATCGTCTCCGGGCGCACCGTGGCGACGGTCAGCACCTCGCCCGAGTCCTCGACCGGATAGTCGATGTAGAAGAGGACGTCGTCGACGTCGCGGTTCTCGACCTCGAGGTCGGAGATCGCCGAGCGCGTGCCCGGGTCCCAGTTGACCATGTAGTTGTCGCGGTAGATGTAGCCCTTGTCGTAGAGCTGCTTGAAGACCTTGTGGACGGCGCGGACGTAGCCCTCGTCGAGGGTGAAGCGCTCGCGCTCGTAGTCGCAGGAGGCGCCGAGCCGCTTGTACTGCTCGACGATCTGGGAGCCGTACTCCTCTTTCCAGGCCCAGACGCGCTCGACGAAGGCCTCGCGGCCGAGCTCCTGGCGGCTCTTGCCTTCGGCGCGGACCTCTTTCTCGACTTTCGCCTGGGTGGCGATGCCGGCGTGGTCGGTGCCGAGGATCCAGAGCGTGTTCCTGCCGCGCATCCGGTTGAGGCGGACGAGCGCGTCCTGCATCGAGCCGTTCAGCGCGTGGCCCATGTGGAGGACGCCGGTGACGTTGGGCGGCGGGATCGCGACCGAGAAGTT
>DASZUH010000491.1:0-6183 GCA_035547715.1 Solirubrobacterales bacterium | reverse complement strand
CCACCCCACCCTCCCGACCCCGGGGCGAAGGTGACGGAAGCCATGTGGACCCGTGACAAACCGCCCGTCGGTCTCCGGCGGCCCGTCCTCCGGTCGTCGGACCCCTACCGCCGGGCCCGGGAAGGCCCGGCGGTGCGATCGCCGTCACGAAGACGCCCGGGACGCACCTCGGACGGCCTCCCCGCCCGCGAATCCCGCCCTCGAACCCCCACCCCCGGGCGCCGGCTTGCGGCCCCTACCCCAACCGCGGCCGGACCGCCATGCCGGGCGCCAGCAATGCCGCGCCCATGCCGGCGAAGCCGAGGTCGCGGACGCCGGCGGCGATCAGCTGGACGCCCTCCGGCGTGCCCTGCGTCGCCGCCACGAGGACCACGCCGACCATCAGGCAGATCGCCGACCAGCGGGGCAGCACGGCCGCGCGGATCGTCGCCCAGCCGAAGGCGAGGCCGGCGATCACCATCAGGGCGCCGCCGAGGAACATCCAGACGCCGAAGATTTCGCTGAGGGTGTCGAAGTCCGGAACCGAGTGGATCAAGGGGTAGATCACGGTCCAGACGAAGAAGACGTAGGCGACGGCGTAGCCGCCCGCGCCCCAGGCGCCGAGCCGGCCGATCCGCGGCAGCTGCACCAGGTAGAGGCCGACGACGAAGAACGGGATCGCGATCTCGGCGACCAGGGTCAGCCAGAGCTGGCCGGTCGAGAAGCCGCCCTGGGCGGCTTCGATCGCGTCGCTGACGAAGTAGGCGACGGAGAAGAGGACGGCGGTGACGCCGACCGGGACGCGGATCGATCCGTGACTGGGCATGCCTCGATTCTGGGGCCGCGACCGCCCCTCCATATCCGCCGCCCGCCGTCCGCGACGGTGCGGGGAAATGCGGATGGCGAGCCATCCGGCGCCTCCTAGATTCGGCGCCAGGCTTACTTCAGCGAGCGAGAGGAAAAGACGATGCCCACGAGCGAAGAGAAAGGCGGCGACGCGCCGGAGGCGACCGTCGCCCACACTCCCCACTACGAGACCGGCCCGATCGTGGTCGGATCGGACGGCAGCCCCGGCGGCGACGACGCGGTCGCCCTCGCCCACGACCTGGCCGGCACCAGCAGCCGCAAGCTGATCGCCGAGAACATCCCCGGGGTCGTCGCCCCGAGCATCGGCCTGATCGGCCTGGTCGAGCGCGAAGACGCGGGCACGCTGGTCGTCGGCTCGCCGCACCGCGGCCGGGTCGGCCGGGCGCTCCTCGGCAGCGTCGCCCACCACGTCCTCCACCACTCCCCCTGCGAGGTCTGCGTCGCCCCGCGCGGCTACGCCGGCCGCGAACGGGCGGAAAAGATCAGGAAGATCGGCGTCGCCTACGACGGCACGCCCGAATCGCGCACCGCCCTGCGCCGCGCCGAAGCGCTCGCCCGCGACACCGGCGCGTCGCTGCACCTGATCGTCGCCGAAGACCCGGTCGTCGCCGGGATCGAGGGCGGCGAAGAATTCACGCCGCTGACCAACGCCCCGGCCGTGCTGAAAGAGGCGGTGGCGTCGGTGGCCTCCTCGATCGAGGCCGACGGCGAGACGCTCGAGCCGGGCTGGCGCCAGGGCGACAAGTCGGTCGCCGAGGCGATCGCCGCGGCCTGCGAGCGCGACGTCGACGTGCTCGTCGCGGGCAGCCGCAAGCCGCTCGACCGCCTGCTGCTCGGCTCGGTCACCGGTCACCTGATCGACCATGCGCCCTGCGCCGTCCTCGTCGTCCCACACGAAGAGGAAGGCTGAGATGGCGGGCAAGGTCGTCGTCGGCTACCTCGAGACCGAACCGGGGCACGACGCGCTGGCGCTCGGCACGATCCTCGCCCGCGCGACCGACGCCGAGCTCCGCGTCGTCACCGTCGACGACGCCGACGAACTGGGACCGGCGGCGCTCGCCGAGGGCGCCGACGTGGTCGTCCTCGGGTCCACCCACCGCGGCCCGCTCGGCCGCATCGTGCCCGGGCCGGCCCTCGACCACCTGCTCGCCCAGACGCCCTGCCGGGTCGCCGTGGCGCCGCCGGGCTTCGCCGCGCGCACCGATGGCGAGCACCCCTGGGAGCCGCTCGACGGCAACGAGGAGGACGTCGGCATGCGCGTGATCGGGGTCGGCTACGACGGCACCGCCGGCGCCCGCGCGGCGCTCGAGTTCGCCACCAACCTGGCGCTGGCCAACGGTGCCACGCTGCGCCTCTACACGGTCGTCCCCAAGGTCGCGCCGCTGGTCGGCGACGCACCGATGACGCCGACGCCGATGACGACGAGCGAACTGGACCGGCGCCGGGCCGAGCTCCACGAGGTCGCCGCGGGCCTGCCCGCCGAGACCCGCGCGCTGGCCGTCGTCCTGCGCGGCTACCCGGTGCCGGAGCTGCTCAAGGCCGCCGGGCTCGGCGTCGACCTGCTGGTGCTCGGCACCCACGTGCGCGGTCACGTGCGACGCGTCCTCCACAAAGGCGTCGCCGGCGAGATCGTGATGGAGGCGAACTGCCCGGTGCTGATCTGCCCGACCCCGGTGGCCGCGCCGACGCCGGTAGCCTGACGGTCGTGAGCGCAGCCGCACCGATCAACCTGCGGGCGCCCGACGAGGCCGAGCTCGACCGCCTGCTGGCCTACTGGGAGGCGGCGAACTACCTGACCGTCGCCCAGATCTACCTGCAGTCGAACCCGCTGCTGCGCGAGCCGCTCCGCCCCGAGCACATCAAGCCGCGCCTGCTCGGCCACTGGGGCACCTCCCCCGGCCTCAACCTCGTCTACGCGCAGCTGAACCGGATGATCAGGGAGACCGGGGACGACGTCCTCTTCGTCGCCGGCCCCGGC
Organism: Solirubrobacterales bacterium; assembly: GCA_035547715.1. Taxonomy (GTDB): domain Bacteria; phylum Actinomycetota; class Thermoleophilia; order Solirubrobacterales; family 70-9; genus VAYN01. The sequence goes on along the minus strand of DASZUH010000491.1, from coordinate 3,359 downwards.
CACGGCGGCCCCGCGGTGGTCGCCAACGTCTACCTCGAGGGCACCTACTCCGAGGTCTACCCGGAGGTGTCCGCCGACGAGGCCGGCCTGCTGCGGCTGGTGCGCCAGTTCTCCACCCCGGGCGGGATCCCCAGCCACGTCAGCGTGCCGACGCCCGGGTCGATCCACGAGGGCGGCGAGCTCGGCTACTCGCTGATGCACGCCTTCGGCGCCGCCTTCGACCACCCCGACCTGCTGGTCGCCTGCGTGATCGGCGACGGCGAGGCCGAGACGGCACCGCTGGAGGGCTCCTGGAAGGGCATCCGCTTCCTCGACCCGGCCCGCGACGGCGCCGTGCTGCCGATCCTCCACCTGAACGAATACAAAATCTCCGGGCCGACCGTACTCGGCCGCGCGCGCGAGGAGGAGATCGCCGCGCTGCTCGCCGGGCACGGCTACGCGGCGCACTTCGTCGGCGGCAGCGACCCGCGCGCGGTCCACCGCGACTTCGCCACGACGCTCGCCGAATGCCGCACGGCGATCGCCGCGATCCAGGGCGCCGCCCGCGCCGGCGGCCACTCGGGGCTCGACTGGCCGGCGATCGTGATGCGCACGCCGAAGGGCTGGACCGGGCCGAAGGTGGTCGACGGGATCCGGATCGAGGGCACCTTCCGCGCCCACCAGGTGCCGCTGGCGCGGGTGCGCGAGGAGCCCGCGCACCTGGCGATGCTGGAGGAGTGGATGCGCTCCTACCACCCCGAGCGGACCTTCGACGAGCGCGGCCGGCTGGTCGCGCCGCTGGCGGCGCTGGCGCCCGACGGCGAGAAGCGGATGGGGGCCTCGAGCTACGCCAACGGCGGCCGCCGGCTGGTGCCGCTGGCGATCCGCGACCCGGCCGGGTACGCGATCGCGGTCGCCGACCCCGGCACCGAGCGGGCCGAATCGACCCGCCGCCTGGGCGAGCTGCTGCGCGACGTCTACACCGACAACGCCGCGGCCGCCAACTTCCGCCTCTTCTGCCCCGACGAGACGAACTCGAACCGGCTCGGCGCCGTCTTCGAGGTCGAGGACCGCTGCCTCGCCGACGGGCGCTCCGACGACGAAAGCGTCTCGCCCCACGGCCGCGTGATGGAGGTGCTCTCCGAGCACAACTGCCAGGGCTGGCTCGAGGGCTACCTGCTGAGCGGCCGGCACGGCCTCTTCGCCACCTACGAGGCCTTCGCGATGGTCTCCGCCTCGATGGCGATCCAGCACACCAAGTGGCTGGAGGCGATGCGGCGGCTCGACTGGCGGGCGCCGGTCGCCTCGCTCAACGTCCTCCTCACCTCGACCTGCTGGCGCAACGACCACAACGGCTTCAGCCACCAGGGCCCGGGTCTGATCGACACGATGATCAGCCTCCGCGGCGAGGTCGTCCGCGTCTACTTCCCGCCCGATGCCAACACCCTGCTGACCGTCGCCGACCACTGCCTGCGCAGCCGCGACTACGTCAACCTGATCGTGATCGACAAGCAGCCGCAGCTGCAGTACCTGGGCTACGAGGAGGCGGTCGAGCACGCCCGCGCGGGCGCCTCGCGCTGGGACTGGATCGGCAACCGGCCCGAGGAGCCCGACATCGTCCTCGCCGCCGCGGGCGACATCCCGACGATGGAGATCATCGCCGCGGCCGACCTGCTGCGCCGGCGCCTCCCCGAGCTCGGCGTGCGCGTCGTCAACGTCGTCGACCTGATGGCCCTCTTCCCGCCCGAGGCCCACCCCCACGGCCTGCCCGACGACCGCTTCGTCGAGCTCTTCGGCCGCGATCGCGAGGTCGTCTTCGCCTTCCACGGCTACGCCCGCGCCCTCCACCAGGTGCTGCACGGGCGGCCGGACCCGGGGCGCTTCCACGTCCGCGGCTTCAACGAGCAGGGGACGACGACGACCCCGTTCGACATGGTCGTCCTCAACGAGATGAGCCGTTATCACCTGGTGCTCGAGGCGCTGCGGCGCTCGCCGCGCCGACCCGGCGGCGCCGCGGAGCTCGAGGCCTACTGTGAGGAGATGCTGGCCCGCCACCACCGCTACGTTCGCGAGCACCTCGAGGACATGCCCGAGGTTCGCGACTGGAGCCTGGACGCCGGCTGAGTGGCCGCCGCCGGGCGCATCCTCACCGTCAACGCCGGCTCCTCGAGCCTGAAGCTGCGGCTGCTCGGGCCCGGCGACGAGCTGCTCGCGACGCGCGACGCGGCCCCGGGCGGCGACCTCGAGGCGCTGGCCGAGGAGCTCTTGGCGATGGTCGAGGCGGGGCCGGCGCCCGACGCCGTCGCCCATCGCGTCGTCCACGGCGGCTCCGAGTTCGACCGCGCGACCGTGCTCGAGCGGGGCGACGAGGAGCGGCTCGAACAGCTCGCCGACCTGGCGCCGCTGCACAACCCGAAAGCGCTGCGCGCGATCCGCGCGATGGAGGCGATCCGGCCGGACCTGACCAACGTCGCCTGCTTCGACACCTCCTTCCACGCCGGCCTGCCGGTCGCGGCGCGGACCTACGCGCTGCCGGCCGACTGGACCGACGACGGCGCGCCGCTGCGCCGCTACGGCTTCCACGGCCTCTCCCACGCCTACGCGAGCCGGCGCGCCGCCGAGCTGCTGGGGCGGCCGCCCGAGGGCCTGCGCCTGGTCACCGCCCACCTCGGCGCGGGCGCCTCGCTGGCCGCCATCGTGGGCGGGCGCTCGGTCGACACGACGATGGGCTTCACCCCGCTCGAGGGGCTGGTGATGGCGACGCGGGCGGGCTCGGTCGACCCCGGCCTGCTGCTCTGGGTGCAACGGCACCGCGACCTCGACGCCGCCGCGATGGAGCGGGCGCTCGACCGCGAGGCCGGCCTGCTCGGGCTCGCCGGGACCGCCGACCTGCGCGAGATCATCGCCGCCGCCGACCGCGGCGAGGAGCGCGCCCGGGTCGCCTTCGACGTCTACGTCCATCGGCTCGGCGCCGAGATCGCCGCGATGACGGCGGCGATGGGCGGCCTCGACGGCCTCGTCTTCACCGCCGGCGTCGGCGAGAACGCGCCCGCGGTGCGCGAGCGCGCCTGCGCGGCGGTCGCCTTCCTCGGCGTCGAGCTCGACCCGGCCGCGAACGCGCGCGGCACCGCCGACTCGGTGCTCTCCCCACCCGGCGCCGCAGCCGCAACGATCCTCGTCGCGGCCCGCGAGGACGTCGAGATGGCCCGCCAGGCCCGCGCGGCGCTGGCGGGGTGAGCGGGGGGCGGGGGCGGCCGTGCGGGGCGCGCCCCGGTGGGGTGGCCATCCGGAAAGCCCGCGCTTCGCGGCCGGGGTGGCCGTCCGAGTTGCGTCCCGGGCGTCTCGTGGCGGCCCTGGCAGGTTGTGGCCGCCACGAGACG
>DASZUH010000490.1:0-4214 GCA_035547715.1 Solirubrobacterales bacterium | reverse complement strand
GGGCGCCGGGGGCGGCGGCTGAATAGGGTGGCGGGATGTCGGAGGGATCGCGACGGGTCGCCGTCATCGACATCGGCTCCAACTCGACGCGACTGCTCGTGGCGGACGTCGCGGGCGGGCGGGTGACGCCGATCGAGCGGCGCAGCACCGTGACCCGGCTGGGGCGGGGCGTCGACCTCAGCGGGCGGTTGGCGGCCGAGGCGGTCGAGGCGGCCTGCGCGGCGGTCGATCCGTATGTCGCCACGCTGCAGGAGATGGGCGCCGAAGCCGTCGACGCGATCGCGACGAGCGCGGTCCGCGATGCCGAGAACGGGTCCGCCTTCATCGCCGAGCTGCGCGAGCGCTTCGCGCTGTCGGCACGGGTGCTCGGCGGCGACGAGGAGGCGCGGCTCACCTACCTGGGCGCGACCTCGGAGGACGCGCCGGAGGTCTCCACGCTGGTCCTCGACATCGGCGGCGGCTCGACCGAGATGGTCGTCGGCGAAGACCGCGAAGCCGAGTGGCACACCTCGCTCCAGGCCGGCGTCGTCCGACACACCGAGCGCCACCTCCCCTCCGACCCGCCGACCCCGGTCGAGCTGGAAGCGCTGGCGGCCGACGTGCGCGGGCTGATCGAAGGCGCCACGCTCGACGCGCCGCGCGCCGAGGCCGGGATCGCGGTCGCCGGCACGCCCACCTCGCTGGCCGCGATCGAGCTCGAACTCGACCCCTACGACCCCAAACGGGTCCACGGCCACGTGCTCGAGCTGCGTTCGATCCAGCGGATGCTGTCGAGGCTGGCCGCCGCGCCGCTCGCCCAACGCCGGGAGATCCGCGGCCTGCATCCCGACCGCGCACCGACCATCGTCGCCGGCGTCGTGATCCTGGTCGAGGCGATGCGTGCCTTCGACCTTGAACGGATCACCGTCTCCGAGCACGACATCTTGTACGGTGCGGCGATTGCATTGGCGGAATCGATTTAAGTAGAATGCTCGGGTGGTCTAACCAGATCGCCGTACCGGGTGGATATCGCTCCTCCGGCCAACAGGACAAATGGGTGGTTGGTGCGATCGAACCCCGACAAATGGGGGACCTTTCGTACCTGATTTTTGGTACTCCACGCACGCAGCGGTGGACAAATCCCTCATGCCTGGCAATACTCCGGTGACCGGGGACAAGGAGGGGTCCGCCTCACCTTGCCCTTGGCATAGGGCTTGGGCGATTGCCGCATCATGGCGCCTCCCGCCGTCTGAGCCCATTCAATAAGGGTCCCTGAAGACGTACCCCTGCCCGTCCTGAGGGATCCGCGTGGATCGGCCGTCAGCAATGACGGCCGATTCTCGTCTTGGGACCTAAATACCGCCGCGTTCGCCGATCTGAGTCGCCCTAGCCCCTCGCAGACCTGAGGCGGGGTGGGCCAGCCTCGCAAGGACGCAGGGAGCGAGACGAGGGGAGCGCACTATCAGTGCGTGACCCGAAGGCGAGTGACCGAGGACACCGCGAGGCGCCCCCACCCCGCCTCAGGCGCCTCAGGCGAGGTTGGCTTTGCGGGGGTAGACAACCTCGGGATCGGTGATCACGTTGACCAGCGTCGGCACGCCCGAGGCGAACGCCCGCTCCAGCGCCGGCCGCAGCTCGTCCGGCTCGCGCACGATCACGCCCTCGCAGCCGAGCGTCTCGACCATCTCGTCGTAGCGCGTTTCCGGCCGCAGTTCGGCCGCCACCGAGTAGCCGTAGAGGAACTTCATCGGGTGGTGCTCGAGCGCCCAGATCCCGTTGTTCCCCATCACCCCGACCACGCCGAGCCCGTGCCGGGACATCGTCTCGAACTCCATTCCGGCGAAGCCGAAGGCGCCGTCGCCGAGCAGCAGGCAGACCTGCCGGTCCGGATAGGCGACCTTCGCGCCGATCGCCTGGCCCGGCCCGGCGCCGAGGCAGCCGAACGGACCCGGGTCCATCCAGCAGCCCGGCTCGTAGGTGTTGATGTAGCGGCCCGCGTAGGAGACGAAGTCACCGCCGTCGCCGACGACGATCGCGCCACGGTCGAGCACCTGGTCGAGCTCACGGTAGATCCGCACCGGGTGCAGCGGCGCCCGCGGATCGTCGAGCTGTTCGCGCTCCTTTTCGCGCGCCTCGGCCTCGATGTTGGTGAGCTGCTCGACCCACGGCCTCGTCCGCTCCCCCTCCCCCGCCGCGGCGGCGATCGCGGCGAGCCCGGCGGCGACGTCGCCGACCAGGTCGAGGTCCGGCAGGCGGTTCGCGGTCAGCGCGTTCGGCGCAACGTCGAGGCGGATCAGCTTCGTCTCGGCGCCGAAGCTGCCGCCGAAGCCGAGCCGGAAGTCGAGCGGCACGCCGACGACGAGCGCCACGTCGGCATCCTGCAGCGCGGTCGAGCGCGCCCGGCTGAAGGCGAGGTCGTGGTCGGCAGGCAGGCAGCCGCGCCCGAGCCCGTTGAGGAAGACCGGGATGCCGAGCGCCTCGGCCAGGGCCCGCAGCCGGTCCTCGCCGTGCGCCCAGTAGAGCCCGGTGCCGGCCATGATCACCGGCCGCTCCGCCCCGGCCAGGAGCGCCGCCGCCTCCTCGACACCCTCCGGCGCCCCCGCCCCCGGCGGGCTCGCCGGCGCGGGCACCTCGAACTCGGCCTCACTGAAGATGACATCCATCGGATAGTCGAGGAAGGTCGGCCCGCTCGGCGCGGCGGCGGCGAGGTCGAGCGCGGCGGCGGTCATCGCGGCGATCGCGTCGGTCCGCTTCGCCGTCGCGGCCGACTTGACCAGCGGCGCGACGAACGGCAGGTGGTCGATCTCCTGCAGCGAGCCCGAGCCCCAGCGCATCTCCGGCGCCCGCCCGCCGAGCACCGTGATCGGCGAGTTGTTGGCCTGGGCGCCGGCGATCGCGCTCATCCCGTTGGTGACCCCCGGCCCGGCGGTCAGTGCGGCGACGCCGACCCCGCGGGTCGCCTTGGCGATCCCCTCGGCGGCGAAGGCGGCGGTCTGCTCGTGGCGGACGTCGACGATCCGGATCCCCTCGGCCTTGCAGCCGTCATAGATGGGAAAGATGTGGCCGCCCGAGAGCGTGAACAGCGTGTCCACCCCGCGCGACCGCAGGACCTTGGCGACGATCTTCCCCCCGTGCTCAGCCATGGCGCGGGATCTTATATGTGACATCGATCGATGTCACGCTCGGCTCCGGAGTGGCGCCTCCAAAGTGCCCGGGGCGGGACTCGAACCCGCGCATCCCAGAGGGATAGCGCCTTTTAAGGGCGCCGCGTCTGCCAGTTTCGCCACCCGGGCCAGGCGATGGTAACCCGCGGTAAACGGGCAATAAAAGTTGGAGAACCGCAACTCGCCCCTTGTTACCGTGTCTGCAGTGGCACCGGACCACGCCTTCCCTGGAGGGGGACCCTTGGAGGCATCAGCTCTAACTCACGCCAGTCGTCGCGGGCTTCTCGCCCGCAAGTCGCCGCTGCTCAAGCTCCAAGGCGACGAGAAGCTGATCGCGATGGCCCGCGCGGGCAACGCGAGCGCCTTCGAGATGATCGTCGACCGCTATCAGGGCCGCCTGCTCGGCTTCTGCCGGCAGATGCTCGGCTCGACCGAGGACGCCGAAGACGTGCTGCAGGAGGTCTTCGTCAACGCCTACCGGGCGATGCTGGCCGACGAGCGCGAGATCAACCTCCGCCCCTGGCTCTACCGGATCGCCCGCAACCGCTGCCTCAACCACCTCCGCAAACCGAGCGCCGATGCGCAGGAATCGATGGACATGGTGCCCGAGGTGGAGGCCGCCTCGACCGCCGAGAAGGTCCATAACCGCGAGGAGTTCCGGCAGATCATCGCCGACGTCAACAAGCTTCCCGAGACCCAGCGCTCGGCCCTCCTCCTGCGCGAGATGGATGCGCTCTCCTACGAGGAGATCGCCGACGCGATGGAGACGACCGTGCCGTCGGTCAAGTCGCTGCTGGTACGGGCGCGGATCTCCCTCGCCGAGGCGAGCCAGGCGCGACTGCTGACCTGCGGCGAGGTCCGGGTCGAGCTCTCCGAAGCGGCCGAGGGCCTGCGCAAGGTCTCCGCGCCGGTGCGCCGCCACGTCCGCGAGTGCGAGGAATGCGCCGACTTCCGCTCCCAGGTCCGCTCCAACGAGAAGCTGCTGGCGGCGATCTTCCCGGTGCCGGCGCTGATCGCCTTCAAGAGCTTCATCGCCGGCAAGCTCGGCCTCGGCGGCGGCTCCGCCGCGGG
>DASZUH010000489.1:0-9721 GCA_035547715.1 Solirubrobacterales bacterium | reverse complement strand
GTCTCGTGGCGGCCCTGGCAGGTTGTGGCCGCCACGAGACGCCCGGGACGTGAGGGGTTCGGCGGGAAGCGGGCACAGGGACGGGAGGAGGTGCGGACTTCCGTGACGGTTTCCGCCCGGTTCGTCACGGGTCCACATCGGGCAGCGGGACGTCCGTGCACTTGTGCCCCCTATGGGCGGTACAAGTGCACGAACGTCGTGGCGGTGATGTGGAAGTGGGACGAGACCGTGACGTTCCCTGGGTCTTCGTCACGGAACCTGCGCCGACAGCCGGAGGAGGGGCCGCGGGTCGCCGACGGGCGTGGTTCCCGGGGAAGGTCACGGGGACGGGAGGAACTCCGGGCTCCCGTCATCCTTCCGCCCGGTTCGTCACGGGTCCTCATGTCTTCCGTCACCTGGATCCGGGTCCCGATGCCTCGGTTCGCTGTGTGTACCGCCATGCGGTAGAAGCAGCGAACGGAGGGCGCGGACGCCGGGGGAAGACGGGACGGACCGTGACGTCCCCTGCGTCTTCGTCACGGGACCCGCGCCTTCGTGGCTGATCATGCGCTCCTTCCCGGCGACACGCGCACGCCCCCCGGCGCACGACCCGCACGTCCCCGCCCCACGTCATGAACCCTCGCACCCATCCCCATGGACCCGGCCATCTCGGTGGCGGCCTCAGCCTGCCCGGGTCGCCACCGAGATGGCCGGGCGCAACTCGGACGGCCGCCACGCCCCGGGCCGCCGCCCCCGGACGGCCGCGCCCGGAGCGCCCGCCCCAGGCGCCGGCTTGAAGCGCCCGATCCTCCCCGGACCGCTCCCGGCCGACTAGCGGAGACCGCCGATGCCGAGCGAGCCGTCGGCGGGCGAGGACGGCGCGGGCTCGGGGGCGGGGGCGGATGGCGCCTTCCCCGCGCCTTCGTCGGCCGCGGCGCCCTTCGCCGGCGGGTCGTCGAGGAAGTCGGCGCCGGGGATGAAGTAGAGGTTTCCGGTGAGGGCGGTGGAGAAGTCGAGGATGCGGTCGTGGGTCGCTTCGCCGAGGCCGAGGAACATGTTGTCGAGCATCTCCTCGATCAGCTCGGCGGTTTTGGCGTAGGCGATGTAGAAGGTGCCGAACTCGGCCGAGCCGACCCGGCCGAAGGGCATGTTGAAGCGCATGATCTGGCGCTCCTCCCCGTCCGGGCCTTCGATCACGTTCAGGGTCAGGTGCGAGTCGGGAGCCTTGTCCTCGTCGGCGAACTCGACGTCGTCGAGTTTGGTGCGCCCGATCGCCGCCTCCTGCTCCTCGATCGAGAGCGCGTTCCAGGCGACCAGGTCGTGGGTGTACTTCTGGATCACGAGGTAGCTGCCGCCGGCGTAGGTCGGGTCCTCGTTCGCGGTGATCAGCACCGCCTCGTCGGCCTCGACCCCCTCCGGGTTCTCGGTGCCGTCGACGAAGCCGAGCAGGTCGCGCTCGTCGAAGGAGCGGAAGCCGTGCACCTCGTCGACGACCCGGACCCGCTCCGCGAGACGGTCGGTGATCAGCCGCGCCAGCTCGAAGCAGAGGTCGAGCCTGCTCGCGCGGATGTGGAAGAAGAGGTCGCCGGGGGTCGAGGGCGCCGTGTGCACCGGCCCGCGCAGTTCGCGGAACGGGTGCAGTTCGGCCGGCAGCGGCGCGTCGAAGAGGCGCTCCCAGAGGCCCGCCCCGATCCCGACCACGCAGCTGAGCCCGGCTTCCGGCGCGCGGAAGCCGACCGAGCGGCGCAGCCCGCCGAGGTCCGGCAGCAGCCCCAGGACCTCGTCCTCCCCGCCCCGGTCGACGCAGACGGTGAGGAAGATCGCCGCGTCGGTGAGCGGCGTCAGGATCGGCTGTGGCTCTTCGGCCATGGCGCTATTTCTACCGCGACGGGCGCCGTTTCTGCGGCGCGCGTCCGGGCGGCTGGCGGACCGGGTCGGGCGGCGGTTCGACCGGCGGCGGCGCGCCGAACTCGAGCCCCTCCTGCCCCAGTTCGACCTCCTCGCCGAAGTAACGGAAGCGCACCGCCTCTTCGCCGTCGAGCAGCCGGAACTTCGTCCCCCGCCTGGTCACCTCGACCCAGATCCGCCGCCCGCGGTAACCGATCCGGAAGCAGACCCGCATCAGTCGTTCCGGCAGCCGCGGCATGAAGTTGAGCATCCCGTCGTCGTCGCGCAGGCCGCCGAAGCCGAGCACGACCGCGATCCAGGTCCCCGCCAGCGAGGCGATGTGGAGGCCGTCGCGGCTGTTGTGCTCGAGGTCGTCGAGGTCCATCAGCGCCGCCTCGCCGAGGTAGTCGTAGGCGAGCTCGAGGTGCCCGGTCTCGGCCGCGATCACCGCCTGCACGCACGCCGACAGCGACGAGTCGCGCACGGTCAGCGGCTCGTAGTAGGCGAAGTTACGCGCTTTCTCCTCGGCCGTGAACGCCTGCCCCCGGACCACCATCGCCATCACCAGGTCGGCCTGCTTCACCACCTGCTTGCGGTAGAGATCGAAGTAGGGGAAGTTGAGCAGCAGCGGGTACTGGTCGGGCTTGACCGCGTCGAAGTCCCAGCGTGCGTGCTTGGTGAAGTTCTCCGCCTGGGGGTGGACTTCGAGCTCCTCGTCGTAGGGGATCGTCATCGCCTCGGCGGCGTCGCGCCAGGAGGCGACCTCCTCGTGGTCGACCTCCAGCCCCTCCGCCGCCTCGGTGTAGCGCTCGGCGAAGTCGGCCGCCTCGCGCAGGTTCCTCTGCGCCAGCAGGTTCGTGTAGACGTTGTTGTCGGCGACCGCCGAGTACTCGTCGGGGCCGGTGACGCCGTCGATCCGGAACGCGCCGTGGGCGTCGTGGTGGCCGAGCGAGCGCCACAGCCGCGCCGTTTCGACCAGCAGCGGCAGCGCCACCCCCTCCTCGAAGTCGGGATCGACGTTGACGTCGCAGTAGCGGCTGACCGCCTGGGCGATGTCGGCGTTGATGTGGAAGGCGGCGGTCCCGGCGGGCCAGTAGGCGCCGCACTCGGCGCCGGAGATCGTCCGCCAGGGGAAGGCGGCGCCGGCGAGCCCGAGCTCACGCGCCCGTTCGCGCGCCTTCTCGATCGTCGCCAGCCGCCATTTCAGCGCCTCGGCGGCGGCCGCCGGGGCCGCGTAGGAGAGCAGCGGCAGCACGTAGGCCTCGGTGTCCCAGAAGGTGTGGCCGTCGTACCCGGGCCCGGTCAGCCCCTTCGCCGGGATCGCCCGGCCCTCACCGCGGGCGCTCGCCATCAGGGCGTGGAAGAGCCCGAAGCGGACCGCCTGCTGCAGCTCGGCGTCGCCGTCGAGCTCGACGTCGGCGCGTTCCCAGAAGTCGTCGAGGTAGGCGCGCTGGGCGGCGACCAGATCGTCCCAGCCGGTGTGGGACGCCTCGGCGAGCGCCGCGCTCACCTGGTCGCGCACGGCCGGCACCGACCGGCGCGCCGACCACCCGTAGGTGACGAACTTGACGATCGTCAGCGGGTCGCCGGGGCCGGGCGTCGCGGTGATCGTCGTGCGGCCGAGGTCCTCCCACGCCTCCGAGTTCCAGACCGTGTCGTCGGGCCCTTCGATCACGTGGCCCATCGCCGCCCCCGCCCGCAGCTTCGAGTCCTTGGTCTGGTGGACGAGCACGGCGCGGTCGTCGACGCCGTTGAATTCCTCCGATTCGAGCGGCGCTTCGAGCGCGGCGGCGGCGCGCGGGTCCTTCGACACCGCCGGGCGCGGCTCGTTGGTGACCAGCTCCGACTGGACGACGACGCGGGTCTCGGCCGCGGTCGGCTCGACCGTGTAGCGGATCGCCATCACCGCGCGCTGGGCGAAGGAGACGAGCCGTTCGGAGGTGACCCGGACCGTCTTCCCGGTCGGCGAGCGCCACAGCGCCATCCGCGTGAGGATGCCGCTGCGGAAGTCGACCCGGCGCTCGTGTTCCTCGAGCTCGCCGTAGCGGATATCGAAGGGCGAGTCGTCGACCAGGAGGCGGATGATCTTGCCGTTGGTCATGTTGACCACCGTCTCCCCCGCCTCCGGGTAGCCGTAGCCGGCCTCGGCGTAGGGCAACGGGCGCGCCTCCCAGAAGGCGTTCAGGTAGGTGCCGGGGAGCGCCGAGGGCTCACCCTCGTCGAGGTTGCCGCGGATGCCGATGTGGCCGTTGGAGAGGGCGAAGACCGACTCCGACTGGGCGAGCCGGTCGAGGTCGAGATGGGTCTCGCGGACGCCCCAGGGTTCGACCGTGTAGGCGGGGTCTTCGATCACGCGGCGTCCCCGCCCGCGGCGCCGTCGCCGCGGATCAGTTCGCTCAGGTCGTCGACGACGACGTCGGCGCCGTGCTCGCGGAGGGCCGCCGCGTGGCCGACCCGGTCGACGCCGACGACGTGGCCGAAGTGGCCGGCGTGGCCCGCCTCGACCCCGGAGACGGCGTCCTCGAAGACGCAGGCGGCGCCCGGCTCCACCCCGAGCGCCCTGGCGCCGGCCAGGTAGGTGTCCGGGGCCGGCTTCCCCTGCAGGTGCTGCTCCTCGGCGACCTTACCGTCGATCCGCTCCTCGAAGAGGTCCTCGATCCCGGCCGCCGCCAGCACCTCGCCGGTGTTCGCCGAGGAGGAGACGACCGCGCGCCGCAGCCCCGCCGCGCGCGCCGCTTCGACGAAGGCGACCGAGCCCGGGTAGACCTCCACCCCGTCGCGCTCGATCAGCTCCTGGACCAGGGCGTTCTTGCGGTTGCCGATCCCGCAGACGGTTTCCTTCCCGGGCGGGTCGTCGGGCTCGCCCTCGGGCAGCTCGATCCCGCGCGATTCGAGGAACGAGCGCACGCCGTCGTAGCGCGGCTTGCCGTCGACGTATTCGTTGTAATCGGCGTCGGCGTCGAAGGGGACGAACTCTTCGCCCCGTTCGTCCGCACGCTTCTTGAGGAAGTCGTCGAAGGTCTGCTTCCACGCCTTGTCGTGGACCAAGGCGGTCTTCGTCAGCACCCCGTCGAGGTCGAAGAGGAGCGCCGTGATCGCCTCCGGCAGTTCGAGCTTGGGCGCGGCCACGCCGGGACCTTACGAAAAAGGGACGGCGGCCTCGCGACCGCCGTCCCTTCGCATGCCGCCTTGCTGCCGCCCTAGCCGAGGGTCACGCCCTGCGCGACGGCGGTGATGCCGTCGGGCCGGGTGACCGTCGTCAGCAGCGTGTACCTGCCGCTGAGCGGGTTCTTGGTGGTGACCGTGCCGGTCGCCTTGCCGCCCTTGATCGCGGCGCGCGAGGTGCCCAGCACCTTGTGGCCGCGCTCGAGGCGGTAGCGCACCGCACCGCGGCCGGAGCCGCCTTCGATGGTGCAGGTGATCACGGTCTTCTTGCCGTGGCCCTTCACCGTGCAGTGGACCTTTTCGTGGTGGGCGCCCTGGCCGCCGGAGCCGCCGTGACCGCCCTGGCCACCTTCGTCGCCGCCGGTTTCTTCTTCGCCGCCGGTTTCTTCTTCGGCACCCGGATCTTCGCCGACGCTCCCGCCTTCTTCGCCGGTGATCTCACCGGTTTCCGGATCGAGGAACACCTTCGGCGCCTTCGGCGCGCCTTCGCTGAAGTCGAACATGTTCATCAGCGTGCCGGCGCGGTTGGCCATCGACTGTTCGCCGATTTTGCCCGTCTGCCAGTTTTCCTCGATGAACCGCGTGATCGACGACTGGTCGGTCAGCGTGTTGTCGACGTAGTTCTGCTTGGCGTAGGGCGAGATCACCAGCAGCGGCAGCCGCGGGCCGTAGCCGCAGTGGCTGTTGATGCCGGTGTGGTTGAGCGCGTAGTTGCCGCACTTGCCGGCGCCGGTCAACGCGTCGACCGTCGATTCGGACTGGTTGACGATCGGCGGCATCACGTGGTCATACCAACCGTCGGAGTCGTCGTAGGCGATCACCACGGCGGTGCTTTCCCACTGTCCCGATTCCTCCAGCTCGTCGAGCTTTTCGGCGATGAACGCCTGTTCGTCGAGCGGATCGGAGTAGCCCGGGTGACCGTCCTGGTACTCGGGGGCCTTGAGGAACGTCACGGCGGGCAGGTTTTCGTGCTTCACCGCTTCGTCGAACGCCGCCATGTCGTACTCGTGGTTGGCGCCGTGCTCGCCGGCGACGCCGTTTTCGGGCGCGTTCGGTTCGCTGTGGCCGATCATCGCCTCCGATTCCGGCGCGAGGTGCTTCAGGTTCGAGGTCGATTTGTAGTACTCGAACGGATTGTGGTGCGGCGAGTAGTCGGTGACGGTCGCGTTGCCGATGTTCTTGTGGCTGTTGCCGCAGACCGGCTTGCCTTCCTTTTCACCGGTGGCCGCGAAGCCGCCCTGGAACCAGCCCCAGGTGATGTTGTTCTTGTTCAGCAGGTCACCGATGTTCTTGCCCGTCATTTCGAGGCGGCCGATGCCGCAGCCGTCGAAGATCGGGTTCTCGTCGCCGATGTCGGTGCCGTTTTCCGTCACGCCCGCGAGCGAGGTCGGCAGGGCGCCGCCCGTTTCACCGGAGATCAGGTTGATCGCGCCCGGCGTCGAGGGGCCGAACTGGGTGCCGAACGAGTTGTCGTTGAGCGCGAAGTGCTGCGCCAGGTTCCACAGACCGGTGACGGTGTTGCCGTCGTAGTAGTCCATGACCAGGCCCTTTTCGCATTCGTGGCTGGCGGTGAATTCAGGGAACTTGTCGACCAGGCCGTTGTCGTACGCTTTCTGCTCGTCGGTGTAGCCGTGATCCATGTCGCAGGTCAGGGCTTCGCCGCGGCTCAGTCGACGCGGGTTGTACTGGTTCGGGTTGGCTTCCAGCAGCTGCTGGTTCAGGCCGTTGACGCTGGGCGTCCCGGGGAGCGCGTGAAAGGCCGGTTCGTTGGCCGGGTTCTGCGCGATCGGGTACGTCCCGAAGTAGTGATCGAAGGACTCGTTCTCGTTGAAGATCACAACGAGATGCTTGATCGGGGTCGTGGAGCGTTCGGTGCTCGTCGGCGATGCCGAGGAGTCCGCGAACGCGTTGGCGATGCCGAACGCGGCGATCGCCAGAGCCACGAAGAGGCTGCCGGCAATCCACCGCCGACGCTTCTTGCGGTTCACGCCTACTGGGCTCAATTCGTTCTCCTGAGACGAGGGCGGCCCATTCCGGTGTCGCGCCACGTGCCGCCCTTGCCGCGACGCTGGCGCAGATCCTCGGCACGCGGAGGTCAAGCGGTGTGGACTTTTTGTTCCTCAATTGTGATGATCGTGTAACTCTTCGGGCCGGTAACGACGCTGTAACAACGACCGGTCGCGCGCTTCCTAACTTGGCGCGGTCATGGCTCGGCGCACGGTCCAGAAATCGATCGCGGGGGCCGCACTCCTCGCCGCCGCGATGGCGCTCGGGATGCTGGCCGCGGCCTGCGGGGGAGGCGGCGAATCGACCCTCGACGTGCACCCGATCAGCACCGTCGCCGCCCACCCCGACATCAAGGTGACGAAGATCGCCGGCGGCGTCCACTCGCCCCAGTTCGAAGCGAACCTGGCGGAGGAAAAGACCCGCAACCCCGGTCCCGCGAGCGACCTCGAACGGCTGAAGCCAAGCGCCTTCGACCGTCCCGTCGCCGAATACCGCGTCTACTCGGCGGGGCAGGCGAAGGGGGTCGAGGCGGCGGTGACGAGGCTGCGCGCCGACCTCGGCGCGGGCGACGTCGCGGCGGCCAAGGAAGACCTGCTCGACGCCTACGACCACTACCTGCGGCTCGGCGCCGCCTACGGCGCGCTGGGCAAGCTCGACGAAGAGATCGACGGCAACCCGGGCCGACTGCCGGGCGGCGACCACTCGCCCGAATTCACCGGCATCCACCGGATCGAAATGGGCCTCTGGGAAGGCGAATCGCCGGCCGCCCTCGAGGCCCCCGCGCGCTACCTCGCCGCCAAGGTGAGGCGGCTGCAGGTCGCGGTGCGGCAGGTGCCGATCGGGCCGCTCGTCTACGCCACCCGCGCCCACGAGATCCTCGAGGACGCCCAGCGCGACATGCTCTCGAACGTCGACGCCCCCTGGAGCGGCGCCGGCCTGCGGGCCACCGACGACGCGCTGGCGGCGACCGAATTCGTCATCCACACGCTGCGGCCGGTGCTCGCCGGGCGCGACTCGACGGTCGAGCCGGTCGAAGTCGAAATGGCCCGCTTCCGCGAGGTGCTGAACGGGATCCGCAAGGAAAACGGCGGCCGGTGGCCGACGCTCGAAGCGCTGACCCCGGTGCAGCACGAGCGGGTCGACGGCGGGCTCGGATCGCTGCTGGAGCGGCTCTCGGCGGTGCCGGGGGCGCTCGAGGTGAAGCGGCCGCGGCCGGTCCCGACGATCGCCGAACAGAAGGCGGACCGAAACGGCGGGGAGGAAGACGACCAGTGAGCGAGATCGACCGCCGTTCGTTCCTGAAGCGGGCCGGCGGCGTCGGCCTCGGCGGGCTCGCGGCGGGCTACGGGCTCGGCGCGACGACCGCGGGCGCCGCCGGCGCGGCCGACGAAGCGCCGGAAGCGCGGGCCGAACGGGTCAACGCCGAAGAGTTGTCGGCCCACCGCGGCTTCGACGGCGTCCACCAGGCCGGCATCCTCACCCCGGCGGCCAACTTCGCCACGATCGTCGCCCTCGACGCGGTCGCGGGCGGCAGCGGCGACCTCGTCTCGGCGCTGCAGGTGCTCTCCTCGCGCGGCCGCGAACTGGCCCGCGGCGGCCCCTACGCGGTGCGCGAGTACGACGAGCCGCCGTTCGACTCGGGGACGCTCGGCTCGGTGATCGCGCCCGACGCGCTGACCGTGACGATCGGCTTCGGCGCCCAGCTCTTCGACGACCGCTATGGCCTCGCCTCGCGCAAACCGGCGCACCTGGTCGACATGCGCGCCTTCCCCCACGACGAGCTCGACCCCGAACGGACCGGCGGCGACGTCATCGTCCAGCTGGCGGCGGGACACCAGGACACGGTCGCCCACGCGCTGCGGGAGCTGCTGCGGCCGATCCGCGGCGCGCTGCAGCCGCGCTGGGTGGTCGAGGGCTTCACCGGCGCCCAGCGCGGGCCCTCCCCGCACAGCTCGAAGCGCAACCACTTCGGCTTCCGCGACGGGACCTCGAACCCCGATGTCACCGACCCGAAGGTGATGGACCGGCTGGTCTGGGTGCAGCCGGGCGGCGAAGAGCCGGCCTGGACCGCGGGCGGCACCTACCAGGTGGTGCGCGCGATCCGCATGCACGTCGAGTTCTGGGACCGCGTCGGCCTCCACGAGCAGGAGGAAATGATCGGCCGCAAGCGCGACACCGGGGCGCCGCTGGGCGGCGTGAACGAGTTCGAAAACCCGCGCTTCGACCTCGACCCGAAGGGCGAACGGATCGGCCTCGAAGCCCACATCCGCCTCGCCAACCCGCGCGAACCGGCGACGATCGACCAGCGTATCCTGCGCCGCGCCTGGAACTACTCGCAAGGCTTCGACGACGCCGGCCAGCTCGACATCGGCCTCCTCTTCGTCGCTTTCAACCAGGACATCCAGCGCCAATTCGTGGCGATCCAGGAACGCCTGAACGAAGAGCCGATGGTCGACTACATCACCCCCGAGGGCGGCGGCTACTTCTTCCTCCCCCCGGCCGCCCGCGACGCGGGCGACTGGGTCGGGTCGGGGCTCTTCGCCTGAGGCGGGCGGTTCGGGGGCGGGGCGGCCGTCCGAGGTGGGGTTTGGCGGGCCTGCCGTGCTTCGCGGCCGCGGCGCCCGTCCGAGGTGCGTCCCGGGCGTCTCGTGGCGGCCCTGGCAGGTTGTGGCCGCCACGAGAC
>DASZUH010000488.1:0-7011 GCA_035547715.1 Solirubrobacterales bacterium | reverse complement strand
CGGCTAGGCTCGCCGGATGCTCGCCCTGGGGATCCTCTGCGCGATCGGAGCCTCGGCGCTCTACAACACCTCGATCGCGCTGCAGGCGCTCGAGGCGCGGGAGGTGGGGCACGAGCACGCGCTGCGCGCCTCGTTGATCGGGCGGCTGGTCAGGAATCCGCGCTGGCTCATCGCGACGCTGATCGGGCTGCTCGGCTGGCCGCTGGAGATCGCCGCGCTGCTGCTGGCGCCGCTGACCGTCGTCCAGCCCTGCCTCGCCTGCGGGCTGGTGCTGCTGCTGTGGCTCGGGGTGACGAGGCTGGGGGAGACGCCGGGCCGGCGCGAGTACGGCGCCGTCGCGGCGATCGTCCTCGGCGTCGTCGGGATCGCCCTGACCGCGCCGGAACGTTCGACCAGGGACGCCGGCGCCGTGCCGATCGCGATCGCCCTGGTGCTGGTGGCGATCCCCGTCCTCGCCCCGTATGCGTGGCGGAGTCGGCCGGGCGCGGCGGGGACGCTGGCGGTCGTCGCCGCCGGCTTCGGCTACGCCTGGACGGGGATCGCCTCGAAGCTCCTCACCGACGAACTGTCGGCCGGCTCGGTCTTCGTCGCCGCGGTCTGGCTCGCCACCGCCGCCGCCTCCGAGGGGCTCGCGCTGCTGAGCGAGATGAGCGCCCTGGGCAGGCGCCCGGCGACCCGGGTGGCGCCGCTGATGTTCGCCGTCCAGGTGACGGTGCCGGTGATCCTGGCACCGCTGATCTTCGAAGAGTCGTGGTCGGACACGCCGGGCGGCGGCGCCGGGATCGTCGTCTCGGTCCTCTTCGTCCTCGTCGGCGTCGTCGCCCTGGCCGGATCGAAGGCCGTCGGCGCCGTGATCGAAAGCGCTCACGCCGAGGACTCATCCGGATCTCATCGACCTGGTTGAGACTTGGTTCGACGCCGCCGGACGGCACCATTCCCCGAAATGAGTCTTCCTTAAACGTTTTCCTCCGGTTTCGCTGCTAGCCTGACGCCGCTTTCGGCAAGGAACCGACTTTATTTCTCGCCGAAACTGTTTCCACAGACTCCGTTTCCCGCAGATCCCAGAAGGAGTTAGCCGTAGGCCCCGCCGAGACATCCCTGCCTGACGTGACGAAGTTCGCGATCGGTTTCGACCACCGCGACCGTCCCCGCCTGTTCGAGCTCTGGACCGAGGTGCTCGATTCCGAGCAGTGGTCCGAGGGCAAGAAGCTGGCGGCGTTCGAGGAGCGCTGGAAGGAGTGGAACGGCCTCGAGAGCGTCGGCCTCTCCAGCTGGGCCGGCGGGGCGCTCGCCGCGCTCGAGTTCGCGGGCGTCAAGGGCGAGACGGTGCTCTGCCCGTCGAACACCTTCATGGCGACGCCGCTGGCCGCGATCGGCGCCGGCGCCGAGGTCGAGTTCGTCGACTGCAGGCGCGACGATCTCTGCATGTCGTTCGAGGACTTCGAGCGCAAGGCCGAGCGGCACAGGCCGCGCGCCGCGATCCTGGTCCACGTCGGCGGCCACCTCGCCTTCGACTCGGAGAAGATCGCCGCCTACTGTCGCGACCATGGGATCTTCCTCCTCGAGGACTGCGCCCATGCCCACGGCGCCGACTGGAACGGCGCCCGCCCCGGCAGCTTCGGCGACGCCGGCGTCTACTCGCTCTACGCGACCAAGACGATCTCCAGCGGCGAGGGCGGCGTGCTCGTCTCGGCCGACGAGGACCTCGTCGAGTACGCCCGCAAGTTCCGCAACTACGGCAAGTTCGATCACCAGGTCGACGGCCTCAACTTCCGCATGAACGAGTTCACCGCGGCCCTCGCGCTGGTTCAGGCCGAGCGGATGGAGGAGATCGTCGCCTGGAAGAACGAGTACGCGCGCGAGCACCTGGACCCGCAGCACCCGGCCCGCCTGGCGCTCCCCGCGGGGATGACGTCGGGCCTCTACAAGTACATCGTCTTCGAGGAGATCGAGAAGAGCACCGGCAAGGTCTACGCCGACCCTTGCCACCGGATCATGGGCCGCCCGGACGAGCTGCCCAACACCGACTGGGTGGCCGAGAACCATTGGTGCGTGCCGCTCTACTATCGCCCGGAGAGCCGCGCCGCGGCCCTCGCCGGGGAGGAGGAGTGAGATGAGGGTCCTGGTCACCGGGGGCGGCGGCTTCATCGGCTCCCACGTCGTCGACAAGCTGATGCAGAAGGGGATGACGCCGCGGATCTTCGATCTGAGCGCCTCGCCCTACCACTCGCCGCTCGAGGTCGAGACCTTCACCGGCTCGATCACCGATCCCGGCAACCTCGACCTGGCGATGCGCGATTGCGACGCGGTCATCCACCTCGCCGCGGTCGCCGACGTCGGCCACGTGCTCGCCGATCCGGTGCTTGCCGAGGAGGTCAACACGCGCGGCACCCTGCAGGTGCTCGAGGCGGCCTGCCGGGCCAAAGTCGGCCGCGTCGTCTACGGCTCGACCACCTGGGTCTACAGCGACTGCCCGGAGCAGGAGGTCGACGAGGAAACCGCGATCCCGGCCCCGCGCCACCTCTACACCTCGACCAAGCTGGCGGGCGAGACCTACTGCGCGAGCTACTCGGAGCTCTACGACCTCGAGTACACGGTCCTGCGCTTCGGCATCCCGTACGGCCCGCGCGCCCGCGCGGCCGGCGTCGTCGCCAAATTCACCGACCTCTCCTTCGAAGGCAAACCGCTGACGATCGCGGGCGACGGCAGCACCACGCGCAGCTTCATCTACGTCGAGGATCTCGCCGACGGGATCGTCGCGGCGCTCGCCCCGCAGGCCGCCGGGCGCACCTACAACCTCTCCGGCGACGAGATCACGACGATCCTCGAAATCGCCGAGCGGGTGCAGGAAAACGTCGACACCTGCGAGATCACCCACACGCCGCCGCGGCCGGGCGACTTCCCGGGCAAGACGATCTCCAACCGGCGCGCGCTCGACGAGCTCGGCTGGAAAGCCGAGACGCCGTTCAAAGAGGGAGTACGCAAGTACGTCGAATGGGTCAAGTGCGCGACCCGCCCGCCGGACCCGATCCCGGGCACGAAGCCGTCGATGAACGGCAACGAACACGCCGCCGGCGCGCTGCCGGCGGGCGCGGCGAAGCCCGGCGAGTCGCGCGCGCCGCGCGTCCTCGTCCTCACCGCCGACATCGGCGAGGGCCACGACCTGCCCGCCCGGATGATCAAGGCCGACCTCGAGAAGGAGGTCCCCGGCGCGCAGGTGACGGTCGACAACGGCCTCGAGGCGATGGGCAGGATGATGTCGGCGGTGGTGCGGGGCGGCTCGCGCTTCACCTTCCGCCGCGCGCCCTGGGTCTTCGACGTCCAGTACTGGCTGATCGCGAAGTTCGCGCCGACCCGCTGGCTGGCGATGCAGCTGATGTACCTGACCGGCGCGCGCGGCCTGCTGCGGCAGATCGCCGAGCACCAGCCCGACGTGATCATCTCGACCTACCCCGGCGTGACCGTGGTGCTCGGGATGCTGCGCGAGAAGCGCCGCCTCGACATCCCGGTGCAGTCGGCGATCACCGACCTCGCCGGCCTGCGCTACTGGGCGCACCCAGGCGTCGACATCCACTACGTCACCCACCCGGAGTCGATCGAGGAAGTCGAACGCCTGGTCGGCCCCGGCCGGGTGGAGTGGACGCGGCCGCCGATCTCGCCCGAATTCCTCGCCCCGCGCACGCGGCGCGACGCCCGCGAGGCGCTCGGCGTCGACGCGCACGCGCGCATGGTCCTGGTCTCCGGCGGCGGTTGGGGCGTGGGCGACCTGGAGCGGGCGATCGAGCTGGCGCTCGCCGACGGCGAGACCGAGGTGGTCTGCATCGCCGGGCGCAACGAAGTGGCACAGAAGCGCCTCGAAGCGCGCTTCGCCGGCAACGACCGGGTCCGCGTGCTCGGCTTCACCGACCAGATGAGCGACTGGATGGCCGCGGCCGACGCGATGATCCACGCGACCGCCGGCCTGACCGTGCTCGAGGCCCACATCCGCGGCTGCCCGGTGATCTCCTACGGATTCTCGGCAGGCCACCTGCGCGCCAACAACGCCGCCTTCGAACGGTTCGGGATCGCCGAGGTGGCGCGCTCCGACCACGAGCTCGAGTCGACCCTGCGCCACGTCGCCGGCGAACGGCGCCCGCCCGACTCTTCGTTTGCCTCGCTGCCGTCGATCGCTTCGCGGGCGCTCGCGGTTCGGCCGCTGGTGCGCCAGGAGCCGGTATGGCGCCTGCGCACGGCGCGCGCGGTCGCGGTCGCCTGCCTCGCGATCATCGCGGTGGTGCTGGTGATCTCGGCGGTCCACCGCGAGAGCCCGCTGAAGCCGCTCACCCCGGTCACCAGCCGCATCCACTTCGGCCCCGACACCGACGCCCCGGCGGGGGCGACGCAGGCGGCGCAGCACCTCGGGCCGGCCGGTTCCTCGCGCGAAGTCGCGAAGGAAACGGTCGAAGCAGAAGCCGCGCCTTGAGTCGAGCGCGGGAGGCGGCGGGCGCGGCGGCGCTGGCTCTGGGCGTCGTCGTCCCGCACGCGGGTCCGGCGCTCGCCCCGATCGTCCCCGCGGTCGGCGGCCGCCTTCCGATCGTCCTGCGCGAAGAGGGGGCGGATGGCGTCTTCCTCACCTTCGACGACGGCCCGCATCCGCGGGGCACCCCCGCGGTCCTGGAGATCCTCCGCGAAGCGGGGGAGCGGGCGACCTTCTTCCTCGCCGGCGAGCAGGTGGAGCGGCGCCCGGCGCTGGCCGCCGAGATCGTCGTCGCCGGCCATCGCGTGGAGCTCCACTGCCACCGCCACCGCAACCAGCTGCGGCTCACCCCGCGGGCGATCGTCGACGACGCCGAGCGGGCGCGCGCCGCGATCGAGGAGGCGAGCGGCCAGGCGATCGCCGACTACCGGCCGCCCTACGGCACCTTCAGCGGTGCCGGGCTGGCGGCGATCCGCTCACGCGGCTGGCGCCCGGTGCTCTGGTCGCGGTGGGGACGGGACTGGACGCGCCGGGCGACCGCGGGGTCGATCGCGCGCAAGGCGACCGACGGGATCCGCCCCGGGGACATCGTCCTTTTGCACGACGCGGATTTCTACAGCGCGCGGAACTCTTGGGAGCGCACCGCGTCGGCTCTGCCGAGAATCCTCGAGGAGCTCGCGACGCGAGGCCTGAAGTCGAGCGTGCTCCGCCGCTGAACCGGTGGGGCGATGGTCCACTCGTCGCAGCCCGCGAAGGCTTCGTCGAGCCTCCGGGCCATCGTGCTGCGGGGCCGGTCCTGGTCGAAGATCTGCTGAGACATGGCTCTCCGTCCTCAGTAGGGGTTTGAAGAAGATTCACCCCCCGGTCGGACGAAAAAGTTGCAGTTTGCGGATTTTGCGAACAGTTGTTCGCGGAGCCGTCACGACGACGGCGCAAACTCGGCAATCGCCGCGGCGAGCCGCTCGGGCTGATCGAACGGAACGAAGGTCGCCGAATCGGGGATCCGGACGAGTTTCGCGCCGCCGATTTCGGTCGCCAGCCGTTCCGCGTAGCTGATCGGGAAGAAGCGGTCGCCGGGGGCCCAGGCGAGGAGAAGGGGGAATTCGGAGCCGCGCAACCGCGCCGCCGCGGCGAGCGTGTGCTTCTTGTTCATGCCGCGCGTGACCTTGCCGAGGTCGCGCCGGACCGCCTTGTCGACGATGCCGGGCCGTGCCCAGGACTCGACCAGGCCGGCGGGCGGCTTCCGCTTCGCGAAGGGACGGAAGGCGGCGCGGACGACCGGCGCGAACCGGAAGGGGAGGGCCAGCATCGCCACCCCGCCGGGCAGCTTGGCCAGCGGCGGCAGCGCCTTGAAGATTCCGGGCGGGAAGTTCTCGTGCGTGTCGCAGTTGGTGAGGACGAGGCGGCCGACACGGGCGGGGCGGCGGGCGACCAGGACCTGGCACATCGCGCCGCCCGAATCGTTGCCGACCAGCGTCACGTCCTCGAGGTCGAGCGCCTCCAGGAAGCCGTCGATGATCGACGCGATGCCGGGTGGGGTGAGATCCGCGTCCGGCTCCATCGCCACCGTCTGGGCGCCCAGCGGCCAGTTCGGCGCGATGCAGCGGAAGCGGTCGGCGAGGGCGTCGACGACGCCGTCCCAGAGGCGCCCGTCGACCAGATAGCCGTGGACGAAGACGATCGGCGGCCCCGATCCCGCCTCCCGGTAGCGGATGATTCCCTGTGGAAGTCGAACCTCTTCGTTTGCGCCCATATCGCAACTCACCTACATACAGCATGAATGAAAGTCAAAGCCCGGCTGAACGCGACGGGCCGTCGAGCGGGCCGCGCGCGCGGCCGGGCAGGACGCGTCGGACCCAGGCAGAGCGCAAAGAAGCGACCCGCAAGGCCCTGATCGCCGCCGGGCGTGACCTCTTCGCCGCCCGCGGCTACGACGACGTCGGCGCCGAGGAGATCGTCCGCGCCGCCGGGCTCACCCGCGGCGCGCTCTACCACCACTTCCCGAGCGGCAAGCCCGCCCTTTTGGAGGCGATCTACGAACGCCTCGAGGCGGAGTCGACCGAGCGCGTCGCCCACATCGTCCTCGACTCCGCCATGGACAGCCCCCTCGCCGCGATGAAGGCAGGCGCCGCCGCCTTCCTCGACGAGTGCGCCGAGCCCGGCTTCCAGCGGATCGTCCTCCGCGACGCCCCCGCCGTCCTCGGCTGGGAGCGCTGGCGCGAGATCGCCGCCGCCAACGGCCTCGGCCTGATCGAAGCGAGCCTCGTCGCCGCGATCGAGGCAGGCGAGATCCGCCCCCTCCCGGTCAAACCCACCGCCCACCTCCTGATGGGCGCCCTCGACGAGGCGGCGATGCTCCTCGCCCGCTCCCCCGACCCCGCCGGCCGCGCCGAGATCACCACGGTCCTACTCGCCCTGATCGACAGCTTCGCAGTGCCGCTGCCGGGCGGATAGGGACGGGCGGCCGACCGGGGCCTGCGGCCGTCCGAGCTGCCGCGGATGCCGTGCCGACCCCTGACGGGCGGCTGTGGTCGGCACGGCCTCCGCGGCAGGGC
>DASZUH010000487.1:0-20394 GCA_035547715.1 Solirubrobacterales bacterium | reverse complement strand
GGCCGGGACGGCCGGGAGTGCGGGGAGAGGTCACGGGTCCGTGCGTCCCGTAGGAGAGCAGCGCAGGTTCCGTCACGAACGCCCGCAGTCCATGGCACCCCTCATGTTGATGGGCCGAAAAGCGCTGATATAGAGCGCTTTTCGGCCCATCGACATGGCGTTGGCTCGGGACCGTGACGGGAGCGTGGAGTTCCTCCCGTCCCCGTGACCGGAAGGGCCCGGACGCGCAGGGTCCGTCACGAAGACCATCGAACGTCACGGTCCGTCCCGACTTCCTCATCGCCCAGATCCACCTGCCGGACTTTGACCACACCATGGTGTGGTCAAAGTCCGGTACGCGTCATCGCCCCACCGGTCCCGTCCCTGTGACCCCTTCCCCACGGAACCCTCACGTCCCAACTCGGACGGCCGCCCCGCCCGCACCGGGCGGCTGCCGGGACCCGACTCAGAGGATCGGGAGGCGGGCGCGGAGCGCCCGCCTCCTCCATTTCTGGGGGTCGGGGGTCCTGAACATCTCGACCGCTTCCCGGGCGAGCGGTTCGAGGGGGGCCAGTTCGTAGGCGCGGCGGGCGGCGGGGCGTGGATCCTGTCCGGCGGCGGCCTTCACCAGGGCCAGGCCGTAATACGATTCCCATTCACCCTTGTCGCGGGCGACGGCGGTTTCCAGCATCTGCACGGCCAAGGCGTCCTGGCCGCCGCGGGCGTCGCAGAAGCCCAGCACCTGGTAGGGCTCGGGCCGGACCGAGAGCACGTGGATGGCGTCGAGCGCGTCCTTCGAGGCGCCCTCGCATTCGCCCGCCTGGAGCTTGCGGACGGAGGTGTCGAGCAGCCCCTGCGAGATCGCCACCAGGGCCGGCGAGACGACGAGGACGAGGCAGCCGATCCCGAGCGCGACGCGGGCGAAGCGCTGCGGGGCGCGCGGAACCCAGGAGGATTCCTCGCCCGCCACGGTCGCGATCGCCAGCCCGCCGAGGGCGAAGAAGAAGAAGCCGGTGGCGGGCATCTCCCAGTCCCAGTCGACGCCCGCGTGGACGGCCCAGGCGAGGGAGGCGGCGAAGAGCGCCGCGTAGAGCACCCGATCCGGACCGCGGATCCGCGCGGCGAGGCCGACGAAGACCGCGACGATCGCGACGGCGAGGAAGAGCAGGCCGGGCAGGCCGAGCTCGGCGAGCATCTCCAGGTAGAGCGAGTGGGCGTTGACGACCTTGTAGTCGGCGTTGCCATCGTGTGCCCAGATGCGGGCGAAGGTGCCGGCCCCGGAGCCGTCGAGAGGGTGGCGGCCGAAGACTTCGAGCGCCAGTTCCCACTGCTGCAGCCGGCCGTTGCTGTTCAGGTTGGTGAGCCGGTTCTGCAGTTCTTCGGGGTCGGTCGGCGGCTTCGATTCGGTGAACTTTTCGAAGCCGTGGCTGATCTTGTGCGGCGCGTCGACGGCGACCCCGCCGACGACGATCACCGCCACGGCGACGCCGATGAACGTCAGCCAGGCCCGCCGGCGCGCGGTCGGCGTGATCTCGATCGCGGCGAGGCGGCGATCGAGCGGGCGCAGGGCGAACCGCAGCACCCCGGCGGCGAGCGCGCAGCCGATCAGCTCCCAGGCCAGGCGCTTGCCTTCGCTGACCCCGGCCGGATCCGAGTAGTGCTCGGTCGAGAGCGCGTGGGTGCCGAGCGCGAGCAGCACCGCGACCACGGTGGGCGGCACCACCGCCAGGCCGGCCGGGATCAGGTCGCGCCGCGCCGCGATCAGGACGAAGGCGACCGTGCCGATGACGAGGACGCCGATCGCGCCGCGCGAGAACGAGTAGTAGAGGGTGACGGCGAGGATCGGGATCGCCGCCGCCGCCAGGCCCTGGGCGAGCGGGTGTTCCTCGCTGCGGCCGGCGAGCCCGGCGCATAGGAGGATCGCGACCGAGACGAAGAGGCCGAGCGCGTTCCAGTAGGTCAGCGGGTAGCTCAGCCGGTTGTTTTCGATCGTCGCCGGGACCGAGTGGATCCCCGGCAGGATGCGCGTGATCAGGGCCATGATCGCGACCACGACCATCGCCGCGGCGAGGATCCGGACCGCCCAGACGACCCGCTCCCGGGTCCAGCCGAAGGAGCCGAAGAAGACCAGCGCCAGCCAGTACATGAGGGCGCGGTCGAACTCGATCATCGCCTGCGCCGGCGCGTGCGACCAGAGCGCCGAGAGCAGGGTCCAGACGGCGAAGCAGCCGAGCGCGACCGAGGCGCAGACGAGCGTCGGCCCGAACCCTTCGAAGGGGTTCTCGGCGAGGACCAGGCGCAGCATCAGGGCAACGCCGAGCACGACCGCGACGATCGCCGGCGCGCCCGCGAAGAAGCCGCCGGAGCGAAAGGCGAGGTAGGCGGTGATCGCCGCCGGCCCGCAGACCGAGACGCCGAACGCGAGCGGGACGAGCGCTGACCTCGAAGGGTGGGCGGCCTGAGCGACTTCCGGGCTGTCCGGCGAACTCGGGTCCACGAGAGGCGCACGATAGTCGCCTGGGTGGACCCCGAAGCGGCGGCGACGTCGCCCGCCGATGCGACATCCGTCCAGGGATCGGGAGTTTGCAACCGCCGATTCAGGCGAGAAGTGATCGGATGCCGATGCCGACCTGATAGGAGCGGTGAACCCTCCCTATACGAGACACTATGTTCAGCATGAGTCGCGTGCGCGGAATTGCTCCAGCGGACGCCTCGCTTCGTACCTAGTAGTAAGTAGGTAGATGGTGGAGTCTTCGACGGTAGATCATTCAGAACGCGGTAAGGGCGAATCGCGGCCGAACTCGCTCTCGCTCGGGCCGCGGACGGAGCGCAGCAGACCCCGCCACCGCGGCGTCGTGCTGGCGAAAATGCTCTTCGCCGGCGACCTGGTCGCCGCGCTGCTGGCCGCCACCGTCGCCTTGGTCATCCTCGACAACCCGGTCGCCGACAGCCCGCTCTTCGTCCTCGCCGTCGGCCTGCTGTGGCCGCTGGTCGCGTTCAGCATCGGCCTCTACCGCTCCGACCAGCTCTCCTCGTGGGCCTCGGCCGTCCCCGAGGTCCCGCGCGGCGTCGTCGCGATCATGCTGATGACCTGGCCGATCTTCGGCCTCGCCGCGCTGATGGACATCGAGCCCGCGATCACGACGGCGTTCGTCACCGTCGGCGCGATGGCGATCTTCGCCGGCGTCGCCCGCATCGTCGTCCGCGCCACCCTCCACCGCAACCCCGCCCTGCGCCAGCGGACCCTGATCCTGGGCTCCGGCGTGGTCGCCGGCCAGGTGGTCGAGAAGATCCGGACCAACCAGCAGTTCGGCCTCGACCCGGTCGGCCTCGTCGACAACGTCGTCCACGACATCGGCACCCCCGACCTCCCCCGCTTCGGCGGCTTCGCCGACCTCGGCAAGATCATCGAGATGCAGAGCATCGACCGGGTGATCATCGCCTTCTCCCGGGTCAGCCACGAGGAGCTGCTCGAAGCGATCCGCGCCTGCCGCGACGCCGGCGTCGCCGTCGACGTCGTGCCGCGCCTGTTCGAGTTCCTCGACGGCGTGCGCGCGCTCGACCAGATCGGCGGCCTGCCGCTGATCTCGATCGGCGTCCCGGTCCTCGCCTCGACCATGGTCGCCGCCAAGCGGGTGCTCGACATCCTCGGCTCGGCCGTCCTGATCCTGGTCTTCTCCCCCGTGCTGATCGCCACCGCGATCGCGATCAAGCTCGAGTCGAAGGGTCCCGTCTTCTTCCTGCAGCCGCGCGCCGGCCGCGGCAACAAGAGCTTCAACCTGATCAAGTTCCGCTCGATGTACGTGGACGCCGAGCAGCGCAAGGCGGAGCTCGACGCGCTGAACGAAAGCCACGACGGGGTGATGTTCAAGATCCGCGACGACCCGCGGATCACCCGGGTCGGCGCCTTCATCCGCCGCTTCTCGATCGACGAGCTGCCGCAGCTCTTCAACGTCCTCAAGGGCGAGATGAGCCTGGTCGGGCCGCGGCCGCTGATCTTCAGCGAGACCGCCGCCCTGGAAGAGCGCTGGCACCTGCGCCGGCTCGAGCTGCGCCCCGGCATGACCGGCCCCTGGCAGGTCTACGGCCGCTCCGACAGCCCCTTCCAGGAGATGGTCCGCTTCGATTACCAGTACGTGGCCGGCTGGTCCCTGGCGCGTGACGTCGAGCTTCTCCTCGCGACGATCCCGGCGGTCGCCTCCGGGCGAGGCGCGTATTGAGGCCGGCCGAGGACGGTCCGCCACTGCGCGTGCTGCACGTCGCCGAGGCCTTCGGCGGCGGGGTGCTCGAGATGATCGCGACGCTGGCGGCGGGCGGCGCGGCCGCCGGCGACGAGGTGACGGTCGCCTACGGGCGGCGGCCGGAGACGCCGGTCGACCCGCGGTCGAAGATCGACCCCGCGGTCGAGCTCGTCTCGCTCGGCTGGGAGAGCCGCGGCGCGGCCGAACAGGCGCGCGCCTGGCGCCGGCTGCGCCGGCTGGTCGCCGCGCGGCGCCCGGACGTCGTCCACCTGCACTCCTCGTTCGCCGGCGTCGCCGGCGCGATCGCCCTGCCCGCCGCGCAGCCGACCGTCTACACCCCGCACGGCTACTCGTTCACGATGGCCGATCGCGGCCCGGCCGCGAACCTCGCCTTCCGCGCGATCGAGCGCCTCACCGCCCGCCGCGCGACCGTGGTCGGCGCCGTCTCGGAGGCCGAGGCGGCCGCCGCCCGCGAGGTGGCGCCCGCCGACCGGATCGTGGTCGTCCGCAACGGGGTGCCGGAGCTGGACGACCTTCCCCTCGACGGTCCCGAGCCGCCGCGGCCGGAGCCGCGGCGGGCGATCGTGCTCGGGCGGATCACCGCGCAGCACCTGCCCGCCGCCTCGGCCCGGATCCTCGGCGGGGTCGCCGATGTCGGCGAGATCGAATGGGTCGGCGGTGGCGGCACCGACCCGGCGGAGCTCGAGACCGTGACCGCCGGCGGCGTGCCGGTCAGCGGCTGGCTCGACCGCGCCGAGGTGATGCAGCGGCTCGCCGACGCCACCGCGCTGCTGCACTGGACCGGCTGGGACGGGCAGCCGCTCTCGATCCTCGAGGCGATGGCGGCCGACGTCGTCGTCGTCGGCCACGACATCGAGGCGGTGCGCGAGATCCTCGGTCCCGGGCAGGTCGCCGCGGAGGAGGCCGAGGCGACCGCGATGCTGCGGCGGGCGCTGACCGACCCGGAGTGGCGGCGCGCCGCGATCGAGTCGCAGCGACACCGACGCCTCCGCTACGGCGCCGCCCGCATGGTCACCGAGTGGCGGGCGCTCTACCGGCAATTATCCGCCCGTTTCGAGCCGTCGGTACAGAAATCCGCCCCGGCGCCGATACAGACAGCCGAACGCCTGCCTCGAACTTAAGATCACGAAAATGGATCTACGGGAGCTCTTCAAAATCCTCTGGCGCCGCCGCCTCGTGCTGCTGGCCACGCTGGTCGTGACCACGGCCGTCGCCGCCGCGTTCGCCGCCACGCGGCCGACGGAATACGAAGCCACCGCCACCGTCGCGGTGACCCCGGCGACCAACGAAGCCTACGTGACGCCGGAAGTCCTCAACGCCCTGCTCGGCACCTACGCCGAGACGGCGAAGTCGAGCTCGATGAAGCTGGCGGCCGAAGAACAGACCGGCAAGCCGGTCGAAGGCAAGGTCGAAACCAGCACCCAGGCGGGCACCGGCATCCTGCAGATCACCGGCAACGCCGAATCGGCCGAAGTCGCGCGCCAGACCGCCACCGCGATCACCAGCGCCTTCGTCGTCTACCTGCGCCAGAACGAATTCTTCGAAGCCCAGATCGTCGACCCGGCGGCGCTGCCGGAATCGCCGGCGCAGCCGCGGCCGCCGCTGATCATCGGGATCGGCATCCTGCTCGGCCTGATCGGCGGCGCCATGCTCGCCTACGGGATCGACCGCCTCCGCGGCCGGGTCGAGACCGCCGCCGACGTCGGCGAGATCACCTCGATCCCGGTGGTCGGCGTGATCCCCCGCGACCGGCGCCTCGCCCGCGGCCCGTCGCGCCTGATCTGGGACGACCTCCAGCTGACCGGCGTCCAGGAGGGGATCCGCGCCCTGCGCACCAACATCGAGCTGGTCGAGGGCAACCGCAGCTCGGTGCTGCAGGTGACCAGCCCGCTCGCCAGCGAGGGCAAGTCGCTGATCGTCGCCAACCTCGGCGTGGCGCTGGCCGAGGTCGGGATCGAGACGATCATCGTCGACATCGACCTGCGCCGGCCGACCCAGCACGAGATCTTCCGGATCAGCAACGACCTCGGCGTGACCAACGTGCTGGCGACCAGCGCGCCGATCCCGCTGCGGCGGGCGGCGACGGCCTACGAGAACCTCACCGTCGTCCCCAGCGGCCCGATCCGCCCGAACTCGACCGAGCTCCTGCACGTGCGCGTGGCGACCCTGTTCGAGAAGCTGCGCGCGACCGGGGCGATGGTCCTGATCGACTCGCCGCCGCTCCTGCCGATCTCCGACGCCCGCCTGCTCGCCAGCCGCAGCGACCGCGTCTTCCTCACCGTCGCCGCGGGCAAGGAGCGGGGCACGACCCTGCGCAGCGCGATCGACTCGCTCGAGTTCACCGGCGCCTCGCTCGAGGGGATCATCTTCAACCGGGCCGTCGACTCCTCCTCGGCCTACGACTCCTACCGGCGCCAGCCGCGCGAGACGCAGGTCAACGCTCCGGTCCAATGACCGCCGCTCGCCAGTTCGGCGGCAAGGACATGGTGGTGCTCGTCGTCGGGGTCTCGCTCGGCCTCGCCTACGCCGCCGCCTACAAGCCGATCCTGGCGATCGTGGCGATGGTCTTCGTCGTCTTCGCCGCCTGGGTGCTCACCCGCCCGGACCTCGTCCTCTACGTCGTCGTCGCGGCGATGCCCTGGAACGGCATGCTCGAATTCCCCTCCCCCACCCTGTCGCTGAACAAGGCGCTCGGGCTGGCGCTCGCGGTCTCCTACCTGCTCTGGGCGCTGCGCCGCAACGAGCCGCTGCGGTTCCCGCCGGTGCTCGGCATCGCGGCGCTCTTCGGCTTCGTCGTCGGCCTCTCGCTGCTGTTCGCCCACGACCCGGCCGGCGGCCTGACCAAGGCGCTCCGCTACGCGTCCTTCTTCCTCATCCTCTTCCTCGCGATCCAGTTGATCCAGGACCGCAAGACGCTGATGCGGGTCCTCCGCGTGCTCACCGCGGCGACCGCGCTGGCGGCGGCCTACGGGCTGGTCCAATTCCTCTCCGGCGCGGCCGAACGGGCCTCGGGGCCGATCCCGGACCCCAACGACTTCGCCTACATGATGGCCACGGTGATCCCGATCGCGCTCTTCCTCGCCCGCGAGGACCGCGGTCGACGCCTGCTCTGGGGGATCGCCACCCTGCTCCTCTTCGGGGCGATCCTGGCGACCCTCTCGCGCGGCGCCCTGGTCGGCCTCGCGGTGCTGCTCCTCTGGGCCGTGGTCACCCGTCGCATCGGCTTCGCCGGGACCATCTCGCTGATCCTCTCCTCGCTCGTCCTGATCGGCCTGGCGCTGACGCTGTGGTCGTCGGTGATCAATGAGCGGCTCGAAGAAAAGAGCCGGATCGGCGCCGCCAACGTCGAATCGCGGGCGGCGTTCTGGTCGGCCGCCGAGCGGATGGCGATGGACCATCCGATCCTCGGCGTCGGGCCGGGAGCCTTCAGCACCGAAGCGAAGAACTACGTCCGCAACAGCCCGATCGCACTCGAAAACCCGCTCGTCCACAACAGCTACCTGGAGATCCTCGCCGAGGACGGGCCGTTCGCGCTGCTGCTCTTCCTCGGCATGCTCGCCGCCGCCTGGATCGCGGCCACCGGCGCCGAACGGATGGCGCGGATCCACCGCGACAAAGAGACGCGGGCGCTGGCCTCGGCGGTGAAGGGGATGCTGCTGGTCGCGACCGTCTCCGGGATCTTCCTCAGCGAGCAGGTGTCGCCGCCGTTCTGGGTCGCCGCGGCGCTGGCCGCGGTGCTCGCCGTCCCGGCCCACGGCGAGGGCGTGGTCGAGCTGCCGCGACTGCGCCGGGCGCCGGCCTCCGCCACCGCATGAGGGTCCTGCTGGCGACGTCGCTGCGGGCCGGCGGCCCGCTGGAGCACTCGTTGCTGCTCGCCCGCCACCTGGTCGCGATGGAGGTCGAGGTCACCGCGAGCTGCGCCGACGCCGCCGTCGCCGAGCGCTTCGCGGCGACCGGGGCGACCGCGGTCGAGCTGCCCCTCGACGCCACCGCCGACCTGCGCGGCGGCGCGCGGCTGGAGCGGCTCGCCCGCCGCCACGACGTCGTCCACGCCCAGGACCGCCGCTGCGGCCTCTGGACGCGGATCTGGCCGCGCCGCGGCGGCCCGGCGCGCGTCTACACCGTGCACGGCCTCCCCGACCCCTACCTGCCCCTCCCCGACAACGACGGTCGCCGTCCGCGCCCCCGCGACCGGCTCGCCTACCAGGGCCTCGACGCCTGGCTGGCCCGCCGCAGCGACGCCGTCGTCGTCCCCTCGCGGGCGCTCGCCGCGCTCCTCGTCGCCCGCCTCGGCTTCCCCGCCGCGAAGCTCGAGGTGATCCCCAACGGGGTCGAGATCCCCGCCGCCCCGCTCGCCGCCGGCGAGGTGGTCGGCACCGTCTCCCTGCTCGGCCCGGTGAAGGGGCTCGACACCTTCCTCGTCGCGGCGGCGAGCGTCGCGGCGCGGTTCCCCGGGCAGCGCTTCGCGATCGTCGGCGACGGGCCCGACCGGGCGGCGCTCGAAGCCGCCGCGCGCGAGCGCGGCCTGCCGATCGAGTTCCCCGGCATGCGGCCGATCGCCGACCTGCTGCCGACCCTCCGCATCTTCGTCCTCCCCTCCCTCTTCGAGAACTGCCCGATGTCGCTGCTCGAGGCGATGGCCGCCGGGGTGCCCGCGGTGGCGAGCGCGGTCGGCGGGGTGCCGGAGCTGGCCGGCGACGCGGCGCTGCTGGTGCCGCCCGCCGACGCGCCGGCGCTGGCGGGCGCGATCGAGGGCCTGCTCGCCGACCCGGCGCGGCGCGAGGCGCTCGGCGCGCGCGGGCGGGCGCGGGGCGCCGACCACGTCGGCGCCGCGGCCAACGCCCGCGCCCTCCTCGGCGTCTACGAACGCGTGACGGGCCGGCGATGAGGCTGGAGACGGCGATCTCGGCGATGGGCGTCGGCGGCGCCGAGCGGGTCGTGGTCGAGCTGGTCCGCGACGCTGCGGCGCGCGGCGACGAGCAGGCGCTGCTCGGCGACCGCGGCGCCCTCGACGCCGAGCTCGCCGACATCCCACTGCGGCGGGTGACGCTGCCGACCGCGCGCCGGCCGCTCGCCCTGCTGCGGGCGGGCGGGCGGATCGCCCGCGCCACCGCCGCCTTCCGGCCCGACCTCGTCCACGCCCACAACCCGCGGATCACGGGCCTCGTCGCGGTCGGGACCAGGGTCGGCCGACCGCTGGGCCGGC
This sequence comes from Solirubrobacterales bacterium, assembly GCA_035547715.1. GTDB lineage: Bacteria > Actinomycetota > Thermoleophilia > Solirubrobacterales > 70-9 > VAYN01. The sequence continues at coordinate 10,947 of DASZUH010000487.1, read as the reverse complement.
CGCCGGTCCTCTCGACCTACCACGGCGTCCCCCACGAGGAGGTCGACGGCGCGGCCCGGATCCTGCGCCTCGCCGACCACGTCGTCTGCGTCTCCGCGGACCTGGCGGCGCAGATGCGCGAGCGCGGCCTGCCCGCCGCGAAGCTGACCGTGATCCCCAACGGCGTCCCGGCGCCGCCGCCGCTCACCGACGCCGAGCGCCGGCGCCTCGACGCGGAGCTCGGGCTCGGCGCCGAGGACCTCGTCGTCAGCATCGTCGGGCGCTTCGCCCCGCAGAAGGCGCACGACCGCTTCCTGCGCGCCGCCGCCCGGGTCCTCGCGGCGCAGCCGCGGGCCCGCTTCCTCCTCGTCGGCGACGGCGACCTGCGCCCCGCGGCCGAAGCCGAGGCGGCGCGGCTCGGCCTCGGCGACCGGGCGATCTTCACCGGGATCCGCGCCGACGCCCGGGCGCTGATCGCGCGCTCCGACGTGCTCGTCTTCTCCTCGGTCTGGGAGGGCCTCTCGATCGCCGCGCTGGAGGCGCTGGCGAGCGGCGTGCCGGTCGTCTCGACCGACGTCGAGGGGATGCGCGACATCCTCCTCGCCGGCGCTGGGCTCGTCGTCGCCCACGACGACGAGGCGCTGGCGGCGGCGATCGTCCGTTGCCTCGACGACCCGGCGATGCGGGCGCGACTCGGCGCGGCCGGCCGCCGGATCCACGCCGAGGGCTACTCGATCGACCGCATGGCGGCCGACTATCGCCGCCTCTACGAGACCTTGCTCGGCGCCTGAACGACGGTCCGCCGGTGCTTCGAGGAGGCCTTGACGGCGAACCTCCGGGAGCGGGCGACGACCTTGCCCCTGCGGTCGTAGCCGACGATCAGGTAGCGGTAGTTCCTGCCGGCCTTGACCGACGGTTCCCTGCGGTGGCGCCGGCTGGTCCGGGCCAGCGCCTTTTCGTCGCGGATGACTTCGTAGGTGGTGGCGGCCGGCGCCCCGGAGCTCCAGCTCAGCGAGATGCCCGCTTCCCCGGTGCTGACGGTGACGCCGATCGATCCGACCGCGACGGCTTCGCTCGCCTTGGGCGTCATCTTGGGGCGGGCGGGAGTGGGTTCGGGGGTCGGTTCCGGCGCCGGCGCGGGGGTGGTCGCGGTGACCGGCGCCGCCGCCTGTCCGGTGAGGACGAGCGCCGAGTGCGGCCCCAGCGTCGCGCCGGTCGCGTCTTCGAGGCCGGAACCGGAGTAGGTGCCGCCGAAGCTCACGGTGCGGGCGCTCGAGCCCGGGTTCACCAGCACCAGCCCGTCGGTGAACGTCCGCCGGAAGACGCCGCCGGCGTCTTCGGTGGCGACGCCCGTCGGCGCGCCGAGTTCGTATTCGTATTCGGGCAGCCACTGTTCGGTGTCGTAGTCCGGCGTGTAGGCGTAGGAGGAGAGGGCGGCGCTTTCGCTGCCCATCAGCAGCGAGGCGTAGCCGTAGCGGGCCGCCTGCGTGTCGCCGACCGCGCCCTGGGTGAAGCCGATGAAGACCTTGCCGTGCCGGTTGGCGTAGCGGGCCTCTTCGACCTGCACCTGCCACTGGTAGGCGTCGCGGTACCCTTCGCCCGCGGCGCTGCCCCACTTGACGAACATCTCGTCGATGCCGCCGCTGACGTAGCTCAGCCAGCGGTCGTACATCGAGGGTTCTTCGACCCAGCAGGCGAAGTTGGGGATCGCCAGCTTGCCCGTCGCCTGGATCGCCGGACCGATGTAGGCGAGCGCCGATTCCATCGCCGCCGCGTACTTCGCATCGGTCGGGTACTTGGCGACCTGCGACGGGTCGTAGTGGTACTTCAAGGTCCCGCAGGCATCGTCCAGCTCGACCCCGTCCCACCCCTTCGAGGTCAGTTCGGAGACCACGTTGGCCGTCCACTTTTCCTGGTATTCGCGGTTGCCGACGTCCATCGCCCAGAGCCAGGGATAGCCTTCGCCGGTGAACGGCCGGCCTTCGGTGTTCTGGAGGAACCAGGCCGACTTGGCTTCTTCGTAGCCGACGCCGCTCGAGTAGAGCCCTTCGGGCCCGGCGCCCTGGGCGGCGAAGCCGAGGTTCTTGTAGACGAGGACCTTCAGGTTCGGGTTCTGCCGCTTCAGTTCGTGCATCCGTTCGGTCTGCCAGGCCTGCAGGACGACGTAGCCGTTGCGCGCGGCGGCGGTCGAGTAGCTGGGGAAGGCGGCGTTCGACCCGATCGCCTCGAAGGCGTGGCTCGCCGGGGTGGCGTCGGACTCGCCCGCGTCGGCGATCGAACCGGCCATGAGGAGGAGGATAAGGGCGACCACAAAGGTCTTCGCGTGTCGGCGACGGTGCTTCAAGGCACCGTTCGCATCGTCAGTCCGGACGGGGCGTAGAAGGCGCCTCAGGCGTCGCTGGACGGTTGTCCCCTCGACCGCTGGACGCCTGTCTGAACCGACCCGGACGTTTGTTCGAGCAGTTCCAGGGCCGACGGCGAGATGTCGATAGGGCCTAAGTTACGGCCCATGGAGCCGGGCTCGATCGCGGTCGTCATCCCCACCTTCAACCGCCTCGAGCTGCTGCGGGAGACGCTGCGCAGCGTCGAGGGACAGGAGCGGCCGCCGACCCGCATCGTCGTCGTCGACGACGGCTCGTGCGACGGCAGCGCCGAGTGGGCCGAGGCCGAGACGAGGGCGAGCGTGCTGCGCAACCCCGAGGGTGGTTGGGGACCGGCGCGGGCGCGGGCCGAGGGCTGCCGCCTGGCCGACGCCGAGATGGTCGCCTTCCTCGACTCCGACGACCTGCTGCTGCCGAACGCGCTGGCCGAGCTCGGCGCGGCGCTCGAGCGCGCGCCGACGGCGCCCTTCGCCTTCGGCCGCGCCCTGGTCGCCCGGCGCGATCCGGACGGTTGGCACGCGACCGGGCTGATCGCCCCCACGCCGCGCGAGCTGCGCGATCCGCTGCCCGCCCTCTTCGCCCGCAACTTCGTCCCCTCGGTCGGCACGCTGGTACGGGCCGCGGCGCTCGCGCGGATCGGCGGCTACCCGGCCGACGTCACCTTCGCCGAGGACCACTACCTCTGGGTCCGCCTCGCCCAGCTGGACGACCCCGCATACGTGGACGCGCTGACCGCCGTCTACCGCGTCCACGGCGGCGGCCGCCACAGCCCCGAGCGGGCCGAGGCCGAAGCGGCGAGCTTCCTCGACCTGATCGCGGGTGACCCGCGGCTGGCGCCGGCGCGGGCCGGGCGCCTCGGCGTCGGGCTCACCGAGACGGCGGCGCCGAGCTTCCCCCGCGACCCGGCGACGCTCCTGCGCAGGCTGCGGGCCGGCCTCGCCGGGCAGCCCGACAAGGCGCGCATCCTCGCCGCCGCGGCGCGCTTCTGGATCGACCGCCGCCGTCGCGACGCGGCGGGTCGACGGCTCTGGGCCGAGGACCCGGCGCTGCGCGCCTGGCTCGCCGCCTACTGAGCGACGGAGGCGCCGTCGAGGGCGGCGGCGATCTGGCGCAGGTAGTGGCCCGCCAGGGGCAGGTAGTGGAGGTGGCGGTCGAAGTAGGCGGCGGCCTCCGCCCCGATCCGCCGGCGCGCCGCCTCGTCCTCGAGCAGCCATTCGCAGAGGTCCGGCAGGTCGCTCAGGTCCGCGCGCGCGTAGACGATGTTGCGCCGGTCCTCGAGCTCGACCGGCATCCGGGTCGGGTGGGGCGCGGCGACGACGCAGGCGCCGACGGCGAAGTAGTCGACCAGCCGGTAACAGAACGGGCCGCGGCCGGGGAGGTCGACGCAGACGGCGGCGCGGGCCGCCTCCTGCAGCGACTGGACGTAGGGCACGATGCCCATGCCGCCGCGGTAGCCGAGCGACGGGCGGCCCTCGAGGAGCTCCACCGCGCGGCGCCGCGGCCCCTCGCCGAAGCTGGCGCCGAAGCGGCCGTAGACGCGGTCGCCCGGGTGCTCGCGCCCGTACCGGCGCAGCCGGCAGAACTGGTCGTGAGGCTCGTTCCGGGGCTGGACGTAGCCGCCGGGCACGACGTTCTTCTGCTCGTACCCGCCGCGCAGGAACTGGAGCTTGAAGTAGAGGCCGACCGCGGCGGCGACGTCGGCGTCGACGCGGGGCTCGTCGAAGAAGTCGATCGCGAAGTCGAGGGTGCGGCCGCCGCGGTGGGCGCGGGCGATCGCCAGGCCGAGACCGCGCTGCGGGATCGGCGCGCGCTCGAGCGTCGCCAGCTCGCCGAGGCCGCGCTCGATCGAGCGCATGAACCAGCCGCCGTCCCGCGCCTCGTACTCGATCGGCAGCTCGATCCGGATGTCGGCGAAGGAGCCGGGGGCGGGCGCGTCCGCGGGGACGCAGTCCGGCAGGAGGCCCCAGAAGACCGCCCGCGAGACGCTGCCGCGGCTCGCGCCGCGGACCCCGTCGAGCAGCGCGCGCGCGACCTGGTTACGGCTCGCGCGCGCGGGCATCGGCGAAAGCTATCAACCCTTCCCGCCTCGGCCACAGGCATAATCGGCCGATGTCGGGGGTGCCCGAAGAGCCTCCGCCCGGGTCGACGAAGGTCGACCTGACGGAGCTCGGGACCACCGACGCGAACACCGTCCTCGGCGGCACCGCCTGGAGCACGATCACGGCGCTGGTGCCGCCGGTCCAGACCCTCGTCGTCTCCGTCGTCGCCGCCCGCTTCCTCGGCACCGAGGGCTTCGGCCGGCAGAGCCTGATCGCCTTCGTCTCGATCTCCTGCTCCTACGTGCTCGCGGCGCGGATGCCGGCCGCCCTCGCGCGCTTCGGCGCCCAGCTGGTCGGCGCCCGCGAGCCCGGGATGCTGCTCGAGCTCTACCGCCGGACGGTGCGCACGCAGATCGTCGTCGGCGCGCTCCTGGTGCTCGCCTTCGCCGCCCTCGCGGCGGCGGGCGCCGACCCCTCGGCGGCCTGGATCCTGGCCGGCTTCGCGACCTTCGCCGCGGTCGTCCAGGCCGCGCCCGCGGGGCTCCTCACGGCGACCCAGCGCTGGCGCGAGAACGTCCTCCCGGGGACGATCACGACGCTGGTCGCGAGCGCCGTGATGATCGTCGTGCTCGCCGCCGGCGGCGGCGTCGCCGGCTACTTCGCGGTCGACGTGGCGATGGTCCTCGCCAACCTCTTCTGGACCTGGCGCCTCGCCCGCCGGATCTCCATCCGCCTCCCCGCCCCGGTCCCGATCGAGCCGGCGCTGCGGGGGGAGTTCAGGACCTTCATCCGCGCCTCGACCTTCTTCGCCGTGGTCGAGTTCGTCGTCCTCAACCGCTCCGAGATCCTCTTCCTCAACCACTTCTCGACCGCCGCCCAGGTCGGCTTCTACTCGATCGCCTTCGCCGCCTCCGAAGCCGTCGCCCGCTTCCCCGCGATCCTCACCAACGTCGCCCTGCCCGCGGTCGCGAACCTGCACGGGGCGGGCGAGTTCGAGCGGATCCGCAACGGCTATTGGCGCGCGGTCCGCTTCCTCGCCGCGCTCTGCCCGCCGCTGGTGGTCGGCGCCGCGATCTTCGGCAGCGACCTGATCGGCGTCGTCTACGGCGCCAGGTTCGTCCCCGCCGAGCCGGTGGTGGTGATCCTCCTCGTGCCCTACCTGCTGCTGCCGATGGCGGGGCTGAGCGACGCCCTGCTGTGGACCTTCGGGCGGATCCGCTTCCTCGTCGTCAGCGGCGTCGTCGCGACCGTCGTCGACGTCGTCGCGGCGCTGATCCTGGTGCCGCGCCTCGACGCGATCGGGGCCGCCATCGCCAGCGATCTCGGCGCGCTCACCGCGGGCCTCCCCGCCCTCTGGCTGGTCGTCCGCCTGATGCGGCCGATCCACCTCGGCGGCCCGCTGCTGCGCAACCACCTGCTGGTGACGCTCGCCTGCGGGGTCTGCGCCGCGGTCCCGGTCGTCTTCCTCGGCGGCGTCCCCGGCCTCGTCGTCGGGATCCCGGCCAGCGCGGCGGCGGTCTGGTTCCTCGGCGGTCGGCTCGGGCTGCTCGACCGCGACGACGGCGCCTGGCTCGACGACGCGACCGGCCACCGCCTCGGCGGCCGGGTCGCGTCACTGATCCGGCACTTCTCGGTCCCGGTCCCCGACCGGGCCTGAGGCGCCGGCGAACGAATCAGGCGGGCGCGCCGGGGGTTTTCCGCGGCACCAGGACCAGCCGCTTGAACTCGGCGACCAGGACCCCGTCCTGGTTGAGGACCCGGGTGTGGACCTTGACCGTGCCGCGGTCCGGTTTCGATTTCGACTCGCGCACCTCGAGGACCTCGGTCTCGCAGAAGAGCGTGTCGCCGTGGAAGACCGGGTTCGGGTGGCTCAGTTCCTCGGTCGCCAGGTTCGCGATCGCCTTGCCGGAGACGTCGGAGACCGACATGCCGAGGGCGAGCGAGTAGACGAGCGGGCCGACCACGACGTTTTTCCCCTGCTGGGAGCCGGCGGCGTAGACGTCGTTGATGTGGAGGGGGTGGTGATTCATCGTGATCAGACAGAACAGGTGGTCGTCTGACTCGGTGACCGTCTTGGCGGGCCAGTGCTTGTAGACGGCGCCGACCTCGAACTCCTCCAGGTAGCGGCCGTAGGGGTGCGCGCCCGACGCCTCGCGCTCGGCCTGGTCGGTGGTCACCTGCTGGGTCTCGGTCATGCTGCCTTCGTGCCTCCTCTTCGCTTGCGGCGCGGCACTTTATATGCAGGCCCCGGGAGGGTGCGTGGAGGGCGTCTAGACTGGGCGCGATGGAAGTAGCGATCGTCGGCCTCGGATACGTGGGCCTGCCCCTCGCCGTCGCCTTCGCCGAAGAGGGTCACGAGGTCGTCTGCCTCGACCTCGACCCGGCCAAGATCGCCGCCCTCGCGGAAGGTCGCAGCTACATCGAGGACATCGACGACGACGCCCTCGGCGCGATCCGGGAGCGGCTGCACCCGACCTCGCGCCACGCCGACCTGGGGGGCTGCGAGGCGGTCGTCATCTGCGTCCCGACGCCGCTGACCAGCTCGCGCGAACCGGACCTCACCTACCTGATCAGCGCCGCCGGCTCGATCGCCGGGGTGCTGCAGCCGGGGCAGCTCGTGGTGCTCGAGTCGACCACCTACCCGGGGACGACCCGCGAGCGGGTGGCGCCGATCCTCGAGGAGTCGGGGCTGCGGGTCGGGCGCGACTTTCACCTCGCCTTCTCGCCCGAGCGGATCGACCCCGGGCGGACCGACTGGACCGTGCGCACGACGCCGAAGCTGGTCGGCGGGATGACCGCGGCCTGCACCGAGCGGGCGCGCGCGCTCTACGCCGAGATCTGCGAGACCGTCGTCGTCCTCTCCTCGCCCGAGGCGGCCGAGCTGTCGAAGCTCCTGGAGAACATCTTCCGCTCGGTCAACATCGCCCTGGTCAACGAGCTGGCGCAGCTCTGCGACCGCCTCGGGATCGACATCTGGGAGGTGATCGACGCCGCCTCGACCAAGCCGTTCGGCTTCATGCGCTTCGAGCCGGGGCCGGGGATGGGCGGCCACTGCCTCCCGGTCGATCCCTTCTACCTCGCCTACAAGGCCCGCGAGCACGACTTCTACCCCGAGTTCATCGAGCTCGCCGGCAAGGTCAACCAGGCCCAGCCCGCCTTCTGCGTCGAGCGCATCGAGCGCGCCCTGAACCAGGCCGGGAAGCCGGTCAACGGCTCCAAGGTTCTGATCCTCGGCGCCGCCTACAAGGGCGGCTCGGGCGACACCCGCGAGTCGCCGGCGCTGAAGATCATGAAGCTGCTCGGCGTCCTCGAAGCCGACCTCTCCTATCACGACCCCTACGTGCCCGAGCTGGGCGGCCTCGGCCTGCGCTCGGTCGACCTGGCGACGGCCCTGCCCGAGGCCGACGTCGTCGCCATCGTCACCGCCCACAAGGAGATCGACTACCGCGAGGTGGTCGAGAGGGCGCCCCTGGTCGTCGACCTGCGCGGCGTCACCCGCGGCATCACCGCCGACAATCTGGTCCGGCTGTAGGGCGCTGCAAGCCGGCGCCCGGAGCGGCGAGGGACGCGGCCGTCCCGTCCACGACCCGGGCGGGCTGTGGCCGTGGCCGGGACGGCCGAGGGTGCGGGGAGAGGTCAAGGGTCCATGCGTCCCGTGAGAGAGCAGCGCATGATCCACCACGAACGCCCGCAGTCCGTGACACCCCCTCATAGAGCGCTTTTCGGCCCATCAACATGGCGTGGGCACGGGACCGTGACGGGAGTGTGGAGTTCGTCGCGTCCCTGTGACCGGAAGGGTCCGTGCGCGCAGGGTCCGTGACGAAGACCCATGGAACGTCACGGTCCGTCCCGACCTCCTCATCGCCCAGATCCGCCTGCCGGACTTTGACCACACCATGGTGTGGTCAAAGTCCGGTACGCGTCATCGCCCCACCGGTCCCATCCCTGTGACCCCTTCACCATGGAACCCTCACGTCCCGGGCGGCCGCCAAGGCCACAAACCGCACCCCCGCCTAATGCACTTTGCGCAGGCGCGCGCGCTGCTCCTGTTTTTCGACCACCTGGGTGACCAGCTTCACCACGTTGGAGTCGCCGGTCGCCTTGATGTGGCCGGTCTCGGCCGCCCGCCGGTAACTGGCGATCGTGCCCTTCTCGGCCAGCTGGTTGAACTGCGGGCGGTCGATTTCGATCAGGACGCGCTCGTCCTGGGCCAGTTCCTTGGAGATCTTCGGGCCCGGCAACTCGACCCGGTACAGCTGGATGTCGTGTTTGGCGCGCAGCTCCAGGCCGAAGACCAACTTCAGTTTGGCCAAGGCCGGGACTTCGGCCTGGAAGCGCTCGATCGCCGTGCGGATGAGATCCGGAGTCGAAGAAGCCATGCGCGCCGACGCGGCCCTAGATCTTGTTCCGCTGGAGGACCTTTTTGCCGATCACCATGCGCTGGATCTCGGAGGTCCCCTCGCCGATCAGGAGCAGCGGGGCGTCGCGGTAGAGGCGCTCGATCTCGTACTCCTTCGAGTAGCCGTAGCCACCGTGGATGCGGAAGGCGTCCTCGACGTTGTCCTTGCCCGTCTCCGAGGCGAGGAGCTTGGCCATGCCGGCCTCGAGGTCGGAGCGCTCGCCCGCGTCCTTCAGCCGCGCCGCTTTGCGGGTGAGGAGGCGGGCCGCCTCGACCCGGGTCGCCATGTCGGCGAGCTTGAACTGGATCGCCTGGTGCTGGGCGATCGGCTTGCCGAAGGTTTTCCGCTCCTGGCTGTATCTGAGCGCCAGCTCGAGCGCCCGTTGGGCGATGCCGACGCCGCGGGCGGCGACGTTGACGCGGCCGACCTCGAGCGCGTCCATCATCTGCACGAAGCCCTGGCCGACGCCCTCGGGCCCGCCGAGCACGCGGTTCGGCGGGCACTTGTAACCGTCGTAGACGAGCTCGGTCGACTCGACGCCCTTGTAGCCCATCTTCTTGATCTTCGGCGGCACCGTCAGCCCGGCGAAGGCGCCCTCGCCCACTTCCTTCCAGGGCTCCTTCTCGGTGATGAAGCAGGTCATCCCCTTGTAGGGCGGGTCCGCTTTCGGGTCGTTCTTCATCAGCACGAAGACGACGCCCGAGCCGAGCCCGTTGGTCACCCACATCTTCTGCCCGTTCAGCTCCCAGTTGCCGTCGGCGTCCTGCCTGGCGGTCGCCTTGATGCCCTGGACGTCGGAGCCGGTCTCCGGCTCCGAGAGCGAGAAGGCGGCGCGGATCTCACCGGTCGCCATCTTCGGAAGGAAATATTCCTTCTGCTCGTCGGTCCCGAACTTCATCAGCAGGTAGGAGCCGATGAAGTGGGTGTTGACGACGCCCGAGATCGAGATCCAGCCGCGCGAGAGCTCTTCGACGATCATCGCGTAGGTCGTCAGGTCGAGACCCATGCCGCCGTACTCTTCCGGGATCGTCACCCCGAACAGGCCGAGCTCCTTCATCTGCTCGACGATCGGCTCGGGGAACGTGTCCTCGTGGTCGTAGTGCTCGGCGTTGGGGATGATCTGCTCGTCGGCGAACTGACGGACCATTTCGACAATGGCTTCCTGCTCGTCGGTCATTTCGCGGTAGGCGGACGTATCTACGGCCATGGCTCCTCTGCCTGTCGTTGGAAGTGTGGGCCCAGGATACCGGCGAAACGAGGCATTCCACTCATCCGCCGCGACGCGCAGGCGGGCCGCTGCGCTTTGACATAGATTCCGCCGCGCAAAAGAACGCAGGAGGAGCCTTGAGACACCCCAGAGATTTCTTCCACCCGCTGGCGATCGGCGCGCCCGAGCCGCTGCGGGAGATCCCGGTCACGCCGTCGCGGATGATCCACTTCCTCGACTTCTCGAACCCGAAAATGGTCGCCAAGGCGTCCGACATCGCCAAGCAGACCGACATCCTGCTCGGCAACCTGGAGGACGCCGTCCCGGTCGACCGCAAGGAGGCGGCCCGCGCCGGGCTGATCCAGGCGGCGAAGGAGTCGGACTTCGGCACCACCTCGCTGTGGACGCGGGTCAACTCGCTGGAGAGCCCCTGGATCCTCGACGACCTCGAGCAGCTGGTCGGTGAGATCGGCGACAAGCTCGACGTGATCATGGTGCCGAAGGTCGAGGGCGCCTTCGACATCCACTACGTCGACCGCCTGCTGGCCCAGTTGGAGGCGAAGGCGGGGCTCGAGCGTCCGATCCTGATCCACGCGCTGCTGGAGACGCCGCAGGGCGTCGTCAACGTCGAGGAGATCGCCTTCGCCTCGCCGCGCATGCAGGGGATGAGCTTCGGCCCGGCCGACCTGGCGGCGGCGCGGCGGATGAAGACCACGCGCGTCGGCGGCGGCCACCCCGGCTACCTCGTGCTCGCCGACCCGGTCGACCCGGAGAACCCCGAGTCCGACCGCATCTCCGCCCAGCAGGACCTCTGGCACTACTCGATCGCCCGCATGGTCGACGCCTGCACCTCGGCCGGGATCCTGCCCTTCTACGGCCCCTTCGGCGACATCAAGGACACGGCCGGCTGCGAGGCCCAGTTCCGCGCCGCCTTCCTGATG